>NZ_DAMBUH010000058.1:0-21722 GCF_032053605.1 Tianweitania sp. | reverse complement strand
TCCATCTCGCCACGCGACAGTGAATTCAGCACGACGCCGCCACGGTCGCTTGCCGGGCGTACGGTTGGAGCCGGACGCGGCGTGCGCTCGACGTTTGGCGGCGGCGCAACGGTCACGGCTGGCTTGGGCGCAGACGGCGTCGGGATAATGACGGGCGCGGCTTCGCGCTCGCCAGGCGCAGAGAACTTGCGCTTCTTGGTCTCGACGACAACCGACTTGGTGCGCCCATGGCTGAAGTTCTGCCGCACGGTGCCCTGCTCGATACCTGGGCGCTTCAGCGTCAGCGTCTTCTTCGGGGTCACCGTCAGTGTCTTGTCGTCTTTCGTATCGGTCATTCCGTATCCTCAGCAGCGCCGCCCTCGGCAACCGCACCTGTTAGCGGGCTATCGGGGAAACCGCCCCGAAATCGTTCGAGCGCCACCATGCGCTTCGCTGCCGCCTGCCCCGCGTCGCCCGCGAGGACGGCAGCATGTATCACATTTGTGCCCCCCAATGCCAAACCCATTTCGGCCTCCGAAAAGAGTTTGTGCGCATCGATCGAGGGGCCACCAAGATGAACCGTTGCGCGCCGCGCTTGCGCGATCTTCCTGACCCCGTCATCCGAGGCCTCATGGGCATGCAGAACCAGAAGCGCCTCGCCGGAGCGGACAGCGCTGTCAACCTTTGCGGCGCCAAGCGCCACGCGCCCTGCCTTGCGGGCAAGGCCAAGCGAGCCCAAGGCCGACTTGGCCATCAGGCTATCCACGAGTGCGCCCAGATCCGGCGCAACCGTCACGTCAGCCTTGAAAGCACGACGGAACAGGTTCTTCTTCGCCGCCTGGTCGATATGGACCCGGTCAGCGGTAACCCAGCACCCGCGGCCGGGCAGCTTGCGCTTGAGATCGGGAACAACGGACATGTCGGGACCGGCAACGAAGCGAAGCAAAGTCTCCGCATCGCCCGCTTGCCGCGTCACTATACATGTGCGTTCGTTCGTATCTTTCAAGCGCAGCCGCTCCCGATCCGCCAGGTCTCATGATCAGGCGGACGCAGTCTCGGCTTCCTCTTCGGAAGCCTCGACCTCGTCATCGCTGATCCAGCCAGCCTTGCGGCGGGCATCCACGATCATGGCTTCCGCATCGCCGCGGGTGATGTTGAACGACGCCAGAACGCCGGGGAAGAACTTGGTTTCTCCATCCTTGCGCTCTTTCCAGCCGGTCAGGTCGTCCACGGCGTAGCCGGCAAAGTCTTCGATCGTCTTCACGCCGTCTTCGCCAAGCGTCACCATCATCGCAGTGGTGATGCCTTCGATCTGGCGCAGCTCGTCCGATACGCCGAGCGCGGTGCGCTTCTCGTCCTGTTCGGTTTCGATGCGATCGAGAAACTCCTTGGCGCGCTCCTGGATTTCGCTTGCAGTGTCTTCGTCGAAGCCGTCGATCGAAGCGATTTCGTCCTGTTCGACGTAGGCCACTTCCTCAACCGTGGTGAAGCCTTCCGACGCCAGCACCTGGCCGACCATCTCGTCGACGTTGAGCGCGTCCATGAAGAGGTTCGAACGCTCGACGAATTCCTTCTGGCGGCGCTCGCTTTCTTCCTGCTCGGTCATGATGTCGATGTCCCAGCCGGTGAGCTGGGAGGCCAGACGCACGTTCTGGCCGCGACGGCCGATGGCCAGCGACAGCTGATCGTTCGGCACCACGACTTCGATGCGCTCGGCATCTTCATCAAGCACGACCTTGGCGACTTCCGCCGGCTGAAGCGCATTCACGATGAAAGATGCGGCTTCGCCCGACCACGGGATGATGTCGATCTTTTCGCCCTGCAGCTCGCCAACAACGGCCTGCACGCGGGAGCCACGCATACCAACGCAGGCGCCGACCGGATCGATCGACGAGTCGCGAGAAATCACGGCGATCTTCGCGCGCGAACCGGGATCACGGGCCACCGACTTGATCTCGATGATGCCTTCGTAGATTTCCGGCACTTCCATGGTGAACAGCTTCGCCATGAACTGCGGATGGGTGCGCGACATGAAGATTTGCGGGCCGCGCTGTTCGCGGCGCACGTCATAAACGTAGGCACGAACGCGGTCGCCATACTTGTAGTTTTCGCGCGGGATCAGTTCGTCGCGGCGGATGATGGCTTCACCGCGGCCGAGATCGACGATCACATTACCATATTCGACGCGCTTGACCGTGCCATTGACGATCTCGCCGATGCGATCCTTGTATTCGTCGAACTGGCGATCACGCTCGGCTTCGCGCACCTTCTGCACGATGACCTGCTTGGCGGACTGTGCGGCGATACGGCCGAACTCCATCGGCGGCAGGATCTCGGCGAGGTAATCACCAACCTGCGCATCGGGATTGCGCTCGCGCGCCGTCAACAGCGCGACTTCCTTGTCGTAGTCCTCGACCTGCTCGACAACCTGCATCAGGCGCTGCAGCTTCATCTCGCCAGTATGCGGGTTGATGTCGGCGCGGATGTTGGTTTCCTGACCGTACCGGGCACGCGCAGCCTTCTGAATGGCATCAGCCATCGCCGCGATCACGATCGACTTGTCGATCGACTTTTCGCGCGCGACCGCATCGGCGATCTGAAGCAGTTCCAGCCTGTTTGCACTTACAGCCATGTCTTCGGTCTCCTGATCACCCGGCGCTCGCTGGCGCCCTGGATAGTCTTAACTGCCGGTCTTCGTATTGCCGTCTGCATCGGTATCGGTGTCGGGCTCTTCGTCCCCATCACCATCTTCTTCGAACTCGATCTCGTCGCCTTCAAAGGCGTCATCGGCGGCGTCATCGGCATCGCCACGACGCGCGGCCTTCTTTTCGCGATTGTCCTTGGCCAGCGCTTCGCGGATCAGCGAGTCGGTGAGGATCAGCCGAGCGTCGGCCAGCGCGTCGAAGGGAACACGCACCTGCGGCTCGTCACCATAGCTCGCCAGATCGCGCTCCAGCGTGAAGCTGTCGGCATCCACGGCCGTGATCTTGCCGCGAAAGCGCTTCTTGTCGGCGACCATGACGGAGGTCTCGATCTTGGCGGCGTGGCCGATCGCGGCCTCGAAATCCACCTTGCGCACCAGCGGGCGGTCGATGCCCGGCGACGACACTTCAAGATGATAGGCCTGCTCGATCGGATCCTCGACATCGAGGGTCGGCGAGATCGCGCGGGAAATCTCCTCGCAATCCTGCACGGTGATCGTGCCGTCGTCGCGCTCGGCCATGATCTGCAGCGTCATGCCGTTCTGGCCCGACAAACGCACCCGCACAAGACGGAAGCCCATCGGCCGCAGGATCGGGATGACGATGGCGGCAACGCGCGCATCCGTTCCGGTCTCGCGGATCAGGCGATCATCTTCCACTGCTGTGGCCAGTGCCGGGTTGTCCAGCATTGGGTTATCCGAGATGGGCTCGTCGGCCATCCTGTCTCCAGTTAACAAAAAAGAGCGGGACCGGGTGGACCCACTCTTCGTCATATCGACCAAGAATTTGAACTCGATATAGCCGAATGAACAGCTTTCATCAACCCCTGAGGACAGGACATCCCCTAACAGGCATTAACACTCGCATTAACCCGCCGTGCAAGGCGTGCATGGCTGATCTGCGAAGTCGTATCTCGCAACCGCGAGGGTGCGGGTCTATCTATGTTGCATCGCACAAGCAACTGAACAAACCGAAACGAACCGAACCTCAAATGTCCAAGAACCAGCCCCGTTCCACTTTCGCCGATCTGCTTGGCATGCTCGGCAGCGCGATCTCGGTCGCGGCAGCTGAAGAGAATGGCCGCAGCGCTCGCCCACAGGACCTGCGCCGCCTCGGTATCGATCCCATGGAATTCCGCAAGATCCGCCGCTTCTAAGCGCGATCTTCGCATCTGAATGTAAAAGGCCGGCGCTGTGATCAGCGCCGGCCTTTTTGTTTGTGGTGGTAGCTCAGCTCAGTCCTCGTCGCCGGCCATGGCTGCCAGCATTTGGCCCTTGCCGCGTGCGCGCAGGATCATCGGCACGAGCACAGCCGCGAAGGCGAGCAAGATCAACACGATCGAGATCCAGGAATGGACAAGAACGCTCGGATCGCCCTGGCTGATTTGCAACGCCTGGCGCAGACTACGCTCGGCCATCGGTCCTAGGATCAGGCCCACAACCACCGGCGCAATCGGATAACCGAAGCGGCGCAGCATGTAGCCGAGCAGGCCGAACATAAGCAGCAGTCCAAGTTCGAACGAGGTCGGCAGCGGTCCAACCATGAAGGTCGAGGCGCTGGCACCGATCGTGCCGAGTGTCGCGAAGGTCAGAATGCCCGCATAAAGCCACGGACGCGGGATCGTGAGCAAACGCACCCACAGACCGATCAGCGGCAGGTTCAAGACCAGCAGCATGAAGTTGGCGACGAGCAGGCTGGCGATCAGGCCCCAGACCAGGGTCGCATTGCTGACGAACAACAGCGGGCCCGGTTGCAAGCCGAACTGCTGGAAGCCGGCCAGCATGATCGCGGCGGTTGCTGTGGTGGGCAGGCCGAGCGTCAGCAGAGGCACGAGCGTTCCGGCGGCCGATGCGTTGTTGGCCGCTTCAGGACCAGCAACGCCTTCGATCGCGCCCTTGCCGAACTCTTCCGGATGTTTGGAGAACTGCTTCTCGGCGGAATAGGACAGGAAGCTCGACACGTCAGCGCCACCTGCCGGCATGGCGCCGATCGGGAAGCCGATCGCGGTGCCGCGCAGCCAGGATTTCCACGAACGCTTCCAGTCTTCCTTGGTCATCCAGACGGAGCCTTTGATCGCCTCCACCTTCTCGTCCATGGCTGTACGGCTTGCGACAACGGCGATGGTTTCGCCGATCGCAAACAGAGCCACGGCCAGGGTCGTCACCGAAATACCGTCGAACAGGTTCGGCGTGCCCATGGCGAGACGGGTCTGGCCGGTCAGCTGGTCGATGCCGATCAGGCCTAGCGCGAGACCAATGAAGAGTGCGGTCAGGCCGCGCAGGGTCGACTCACCGAAGGCAGCCGACACCGTCATGAAGGCGAGCAGCATCAGCGCAAAATATTCGGATGGGCCGAAAGACAGCGCGAACTGCACAACCCAAGGCGCGATGAAAGCGAGACCAAGCGTCGCCACCAGACCGGCGATGAAGGAGCCGATTGCAGCGGTGGCGAGTGCGGGTCCGCCACGCCCCTGCCGGGCCATCTTGTTGCCTTCCAGCGCGGTGACGATGGAGGCGCTTTCGCCCGGCGTGTTGAGCAGGATCGAGGTCGTCGAGCCGCCATACATGCCGCCGTAATAGATGCCGGCGAACATGATCAGCGAGCCGGCGGGGTCGAGGCGGTAGGTGACGGGCAAAAGCAGCGCCACTGTCAGCGCGGGTCCGATGCCCGGCAAAACGCCGACAGCCGTGCCGAGCGTCACGCCGATCAGCGCGTAAAGCAGGTTGCTCCATTGCAGGGCGGTGAGCAGGCCCTGTCCGAGAAGTTCGAACGTGTTCATAACAGCCTCAGAACAAACGCTCGAGCGGACCGGCCGGCAGCGACAGTTGCAAACCGCGCGCGAAGGCAAGCCAGACGAGGAAGCAGAAAACAAGGCCGAACGGCAGGGTCAGCCAGATGCGGCGTTCATTGAAGGCGTAGGCGGTTGCGGTGAACATCAGTGCAGTCGCGAGCGAGAAGCCGACCGTCTTGATGGTCAGCATCTGCACGATCAAGCCGCCGACGACCCAGAGGATCGGCGCCGTCTGCTGTTCTTCACGCTCGGGAAAATCGCCGCGCCAGGCTTCCGCCGCCGTCCAGAGCGCCAGGCCGAACAAGCAGGCCGCGACGATGTAAGGCACGGTTTTGGGACCGACCGGCTGCGTGGAAGCCATGCCGCCGGCATGATAGGTGCTCCAGGCAATGGCAATCGAAGCGATCGCCAGCACCAGCGCAATGGCAAACGCCGCCCGATCCGGGCGGCGCTGAATGGTTGTGGTGTCGTCGCGGACGCTCATTTGACGAGGCCGATGTCCTTAAGGATGCTTTCGGTCGCTGCGGTGTCTTCCTTCAGCTGCGCAACGAATTCGTCGCCGGCGAGATAGGTGTCAGCCCAGCCCTTGTCGGCAACGGCCTTCTTCCAGCTTTCCGACTTCACCATCTTCTCGACGTCAGCCGAAATGGCGGCCTTCTGCTCGTCGCTGATGCCGGGAGCAGCGGCAACCATGCGCCAGTTCTGGATGGCGACATCGACGCCGCCTTCCTTGAAGGTCGGACCTTCGATGCCGGCGACCTTTTCATCCGAGGAAATGCCCAGCAGGCGAAGCTGGCCGGCGGCGATCTGCGCGGAGAACTCGCTGTAGCCGGAAATGCCGACCGTGACCTGGCCGCCAAGGATAGCGGCGAGCGCTTCGCCACCGCCGGAAAACGCGATGTAGTTCACCTTGGTCGGATCAACACCGACAGCCTTGGCAACGAGGCCGGCCGTGATGTGGTCCGTACCGCCAGCCGAACCGCCGCCCCAGGACACGCCGCCCGGGTTTTCCTTCAGCTTGGCAACGAGGCCAGCCATGTCCTTGATGTCGGAGTTGGCGGGCACGACGATCGCTTCGAACTCACCGGTCAAACGCGCGATTGGCGTGACCTGGTCGAGCGTGACCGGCGAACCGTTGGTCAGGATGGCGCCCACCATGACGTAGCCGCCGACGATCAGCGCATCGGCATCGCCGCTGGACTGATTGACGAATTGGGCAAGACCGATCGTGTCGCCGGCACCCGGAACGTTGATGACCTGGACGCTGGGCGAGATCTCCTCGTCCTGCAAGGCGGCCTGCATGGTGCGGGCCGTCTGGTCCCAGCCGCCGCCGGGGGCAGCAGGCGCCATGATCTTGTAATCGGCAGCAAAAGCCTGCGAAGCAACGAGCAGGCTGCCGGCAGCCAAAGCTGCGGCGATGAAGTGACGCATAGGATCCTCCCTGGGGATGCAAAGTCTTTTGTCGCTCGCAGCTTAAGCTTTGCGCGCGACAGGTTGTCAACGGGTCTGGTTTTTCGTTGACAACGTTAGATACGTCTAAAGCTCAGATATGCGGGGGTTCTTCCCTCGCGCAGAGCCTTAGCTTCATAGCGGGTCGATTGCCAGCCGGGATAGGGCTGACGCCAATCGTCGGCGCGCTCAACCACCCATTCGAACTCGGAATGGGCGCGGATGTGGAGCAGCGTCCAGTTGATGTAATGCGCGATATCCGAGGCAAAGCGAAATGTGCCAGCCGGCTGCAAAACGCGCGCAAAGCGATCCAGATTGACCTGGCTGACGAAGCGCCGCTTCCAGTGCTTCTTTTTCGGCCAGGGATCGGGATACAGCAGGTCGATCTCGGCAATGCTGTTGGCTGGGAGCCAATCGAGCAGCTGCGTCGCGTCGTCATCGTAAACGCGCAAGTTTGGCCGGGGCTCGCTTTCCAGCGTCTGCATGCAGCGCGACATGCCGTTGATAAAGGGCTCCACGCCGATAAAGCCGCTTTGCGGCTCACGCCCGGCCTCGCTGATCACATGCTCGCCGCCGCCGAAGCCGATTTCCAGCCGGACGCGCTCGACCGGCACGGGAAAGAGCGTCTTGAGATCGGCGGGCGCGGGTTGCGTCAGGTCGAGCTTGAGGCGGGGCAGCAGGGAAGCTACCGCCTCCGCTGCCTGCGTGCGCACTGGCCGGCCATGTCGGCGGCCATAGAAGGCCTCGGTCGCGCGGCTGCGGCGACCCTCCGCTTCGCTCTCGTTGTTTTCAGCGGTCATGCCAGGGATCAAGCCGCAACAGCCTGCTTCAGCGCCTTCACGAGATCCGTTCTTTCCCACGAAAACGAACCGTCGCGACCGGCCTTGCGGCCGAAATGGCCGTAAGCGGCGGTCTTGGCATAGATCGGCTTGTTGAGATCGAGATGGCGGCGAATGCCGGAGGGCGACAGGTCCATGACCTCGCGCAGGGCGTCTTCAAGCCGAGCTTCATCCACCTTGCCGGTGCCGTGAAGGTCGACATAGACAGACAGCGGCTGGGCAACGCCGATGGCATAGGACAGTTGGATGGTGCAGCGTTCCGCAAGCTTTGCCGCCACCACATTCTTGGCGAGATAACGCGCGGCATAGGCGGCAGAGCGATCGACCTTGGTCGTGTCCTTGCCCGAAAATGCGCCGCCGCCATGGGGTGCAGCACCGCCATAGGTGTCCACGATGATCTTGCGCCCGGTGAGGCCGGCATCGCCATCCGGGCCGCCGATCACGAACTTGCCGGTCGGATTGATGTACCAGCGGCAGTCTTCGGCGACCTTCAGGTCGGACAGGGCTTCGCGGATAAAGGGTTCAACGACGCTGCGGACCTTCTTCGAGTCCCAGCTTTCATCGAGATGCTGGGTGGACAGCACGATCGAGGTGGCTTCGCTCGGCTTGCCGTCCTGATAGCGCACGGTGACCTGGCTCTTGGCATCCGGCCCAAGCTTGCCGACATCGCCCTCGCCCTTGTGACGGCCGGCGGCGAGCAGTTCCAGGATCTTGTGGCTGTAATAAAGCGGCGCCGGCATCAGGTCCGGCGTTTCGGAACAGGCGTAACCGAACATAATGCCCTGATCGCCCGCGCCTTCCGCGTTGGCGTCAGCCGCCTTGTCCACGCCCTGGGCGATGTCGGCCGACTGAGCATGCAGCAGCACGTCGATCTTTGCGGTCTTCCAGTTGAAACCGTCCTGCGCGTAGCCGATTTCGCGGATGGCCTTGCGCGCAATGGCCTTGAACTTGGAGGGGTTGATTACCGGATGGCCCTTGGCATCACGCAGGGGCTCACCGTCCCCGTTTTTCTTCAACAGCGTCGGCGGAACGCGAACTTCGCCCGCGATCACGACGCGGTTGGTGGTGGCGAGTGTTTCGCAAGCGACCCGCACGTCCCACGGGTTCATGCCGGCTTTCTTGGCTTCGCGGTAAACGAGATCGACGATCTCGTCGGAGATGCGGTCACAAACCTTGTCGGGATGGCCTTCGGATACGGATTCGCTGGTAAAAAGGTAGTTCTGGCGTGCCACGGGTAGTCCCCTCTGGAAAGATGATCTGGCCGCCATGGGCCAGATCGCGCGCGAGTGTTACCGAAGGGCCCGGTCTGGCGTCAAGAGATGCTATTTTCCTAGAAGACGTGCTGTGCGAACGGCTTTTTCAGCCTCATTCGCCGTCATCGGCCAGGGTCTTGATGAGGTCGACGATCTTGCGGCGGACCTTGGGGTCCGAAATCTTCATGAAAGCGCGGTTGAGCTGCATGGATTCCGCACTGCTCATGAAATCCGGCACCAAGGGCGCAGCAGCTTCTTCCTCCAGGCCCATCGGGGACTGACCATCTTCGCGCGGCGCATCCTGGAAGAAGTACTCGACCGGCGCGTTCAGAATGGCGGAAATCGCCTGCAGCCGGCTGGCGCCAACGCGGTTGGTGCCTTTTTCGTATTTCTGGATTTGTTGAAAGGTGATGCCGAGCTGCTCGCCAAGCTTTTCCTGGCTCATCGCGATCATATTGCGGCGGAGTCGAATACGCGAACCGACATGCACGTCGACTGGATTCGGCCGCTTCTTGTTTTCCGTCATTATCCCCTCACTGCCCCGCAGCACGGATCATCCTGCCACAGGCAGGCCAATCTGTGGTCACCAAAATACGGCGAAGCGGTTGCAATATCATTTTCTAATATAACCAAGTCAATGACGCTTTCGCGCCCTGAAATTTCCTAAGAAGCCACCCACGGCAAGAATGCCAAGCACGATCCACCCCGCCCAAACCGGATCCCACAAGCGCAGGATCGTGCCTTTGCCCGTAGGCACCGCTACGTCAAGTGTTCCGACGCCATTTACCGTATAAGCGTCGATAATCCGGCCAAAACCGTCCACAACACCGGAAATTCCGCTATTGGCTGCGCGAACCAGCGGCAAACCGGTTTCGACCGCGCGCAGCTGTGCCTGCCGGAAATGCTGACGCGGTCCGGGTGTATCGCCGAACCAGGCATCGTTGGTGAGGTTGATCAGGATGTCCTTGCCGACCGCATCCTTGCGCACAATCTCGTCGAAGATGATCTCGTAGCAGATGAAGGCGACGGCGCTTAAGCCTCCGGGCAGTGTAATGCCGGGGCGCGTTTGCGCGGACGAAAAGTCTTCCGGCAGAGCCACGATCTTGCTGATGCCAAAGCGGTACAGCAGGCCGGAGAACGGAAGATACTCGCCGAAGGGCACGAGATGCACCTTGTCGATCGCATCCACGATCTGGCCGGCATCGCCGATCTGGGTCATCGAATTGTAGTAGCGGGTGGGGCCACCGGGTGCTGCTTCCGAGCGCACCGCCCCGGCAAGCAGCGTCTGGCCATCCGCCAGAAGATCGCCAAGCGTCGACAGGGCGTCCGGGCGATCATTGAGAATAAAGGGCACGGCGGTTTCCGGCCAGATGATGACCGACGGCGGTGACTTACCCTCCGCCGGTGCTGCGGCCGACATTTCGAGATAGGTGCCGAAGATGCGGTCGCGCGCTTCGCGATCCCATTTCTCGCTTTGCAGGATAGACGGCTGCACGAGGCGCACGGCGAGCGTGTTGGGTCCGAAATCGGCCTGCGACAACCGGAACAAGCCGAAGCCGACATGGGCGGCGATCAAAAGCGCAGCTAGGGCTAAGCCGAGGCTGCGGCCTCGACGCGACAGAGCGATTGCCGGCATGGCGAACACGAAGACGGTCAGCGCATTCATGCCCACCATCGAAACGAGCACCGACGACTGCATCAGCGTCGGCACCGGCATGGCAGCATAGCCGATGGCGTTCCAGGGAAAGCCGGTGAAGAGCTGCCCGCGCAGCCATTCGGCTAAGGCAAAGGCAAAAGCCAGCATGGCGATGCGGCCGATCGACTCGCTCCAGAACAGCCGGGCAAGCACTGCGGCCAAGCCGTAATAGATCGCCAGCACGGCCGGAAGCGCCACCACGGCAAGCGGCAGCGCCCAGGCAAAGCTGTCTGCTTCCACCAGAAGCGCATTGCCGATCCACCACAGTCCGGCAATGAAATAGCCGAAGCCGAACCACCAGCCGACTGCAAAGGACGGCCGCAACCGAGCCAGCCTGCCACTGCCGGCTTCGCTGGTTGCACCATCGAGCAGCCAGACCAGGATCGGGAACGACACGAAGCCGACGGCAAAGAAGTCGTAAGGCGCTTGCGCCAGCACAAGCAGTGCGCCGGCCAAAAAGGCCAAAGCGGCGCGGCGCCAGCCCCAGGCCAAGACGATCCGGCTCCCAAGGCGGTCCATAAAAGCTTCCGATGCTAGAGAATCATCGCGCAAGCTTTAACAGGCACCGCCTGGCGCGCCAAACCGCTATACATCGCGCCCAAAGCGATTATTGAAGCCCGCCTGGCATGCGGATGGGAGGGAAGCAATGTCGGCGCAGGACTCGAACGGCTGGGATGCTTCGGCCGCTGGATGGATCGCGGCGCAAGGCAGCGAAGGCGACTTCGGCCGGCGCTTCGTTCTGGACGCGCCGATGATCGAACGCGTGAACCGTCAACGCTTCCGGAATGCGCTAGATGTCGGGTGCGGCGAAGGCAGGTTTTGCCGGATTATGCGCGATCTGGGTGTAAGGACCGTCGGCATCGATCCTACCGAGGCTCTGATTGCCCGAGCGCGAGAGCTGGATCCGGACGGCGATTACAGGCTCGGCAGAGCGGAGGGGCTAGACCTGGCCGCGGACAGCTTCGATCTCGCGGTGAGCTACCTTTCGCTGATCGACATCGACGATCTTCCCCTTGCCTTGAAGTGTGTGACGGCGTGCCTGAAGCCGGGCGGCACCCTGCTGATTGCCAACTTGAACAGCTTTGCCACGGCTGCAGGCGCGCGCGCCTGGATTTGCGACAGCGAGGGCCTGGAACGCTTTGCGCTGGAAAACTATCTGGAAGAACGTTCGGTCTGGCTGGAATGGGCCGACATCCGCATCCGCAACTGGCATCGGCCTATGAAGACCTATATGCAGCTTCTGCTGGAAAACGGCCTGCAGCTTCGGCATTTCGACGAGCCGGCACCAAGTGGCGGCGGCGATCCGGCGCGGGTCAGCCGACAGCGCCGCGTGCCTTTCTTCCACATCATGGAATGGCAGAAGCCGGACGATTAACCTCCGGCTTCGCTAGGGTTCAAATCACGCGGAGTCCGACACTTCGTGGTGGCTGGTGCTCTCATGCGGCTTGAGATCACGCACCAGGCGCACCTTGCGGACGCGGCGGGGATCGGCTTCGAGGATCTGCATTTCGAAGCCAGGCATGACGCGGATGATTTCGCCGCGTACCGGCACGCGGCCGAGCGCGGAGAAGATCAGGCCGCTCAGCGTATCGACATCCTCGCCGAATTCCCCGGCTTCGAAGCCCGGAATGGCTTCCGCCACATCCTCGATATCAGCACGCGCATTGACCACGAAAACGCCGTCACCGGTTTGCGTGACCGTTTTTTCCTCGTCGTCGTGTTCGTCTTCGATGTCGCCGACGATCATCTCGACGATGTCTTCAAGCGACACGAGACCGTCGGTGCCGCCATATTCGTCGATGACCAGCGCCATCTGTGTATGCGAGGCCTGCATGCGCGCCATCAGCTCGGAAGCCTGCATAGAGGGCGGCACGAACAGCACGGTGCGGATGAGTTCGAGGTCGCCGATCGTGCGGGTCAGATCGACATTGCCGAGATCGGACGCTTCCACGGTCTTCGACGGCGTCGGAGCGCCGGGTTCGACGGTGGTGGCCTGCGCCGAACGGGTGATGTGGTTGAGCACGTCGCGGATATGGACCATGCCGCGCGGGTCATCCAGGGACTCCGAATAAACCGGCATGCGGGAATGGCCGCTTTCCTGGAAGGCGCGCAAGAGATCGCCGAGCGTGATCGCAATATCGACGCCGTCGATATCAGCGCGCGGGATCATCACGTCCTCGACGCGAACTTCACGCAGGCCGAGCACGTTGTTGAGCATGGCGCGCTCAACCGGCGTGAAGGCTGCTTCCGTTTCGTCGGGGCTTGCTTCCGCCAAGGCGTCGGCAAGGTTTTCGCGCAAAGTCGCGCTGCCGTTCTTCGGTCTGAAGAAACCGACCATGCGGTCGAACAATGGTAGCCGGAGACCTTGGGTCTCGGTGTGACTACTCGGCCCGTCTTCTTTCTGATCGGGCAATTCGCTGGAAGGTTCGTGACCTGCAGCGTCACTATCTTTATCGTTCATCATCCTCCGGCTTGTCGCCGGTCCGTGTTGATCGCGGGGGTCTTTCCCTATCGGTAGGGATCGGGAATGGCAAGACTTCTCAGTATTTCGCGTTCCAAACCTTCCATCTCCTCTGCTTGTTCCTCGGTTTCATGGTCGAAGCCAAGACAATGCAGAAGGCCGTGGATGGTGAGATGGGTGAGATGGTGGTCGAAGGGCTTGGTTTCCTCTTCCGCTTCACGAACCACCGTTTCCCGGGCAATGACGATGTCGCCGAGCATAGGCGGCAGGGGATCGCCGGGCTCGACCGGGAACGCTGGAAAAGACAGGACGTTGGTGGGCTTGTCCTTGTTGCGCCATTCGCGATTGAGCTCCTGGATCGAAGCGTCGTCGGTAAACAGGATCGACAGCTCGCTGGCGCCCTCGGTGACGCCAAGGCGCTCGAAGGTGGCCGCAATAGCGCGATCGACAAGCGCTTGCAGTGCGGCTTCATCGCCCCATTCGCCGGCCTCGATCTCGAGGCCGACTGCAATCTCAGGCTTGCTCAAACCGCAGGACCGCCGCTGCCGGCGCGGTCGTAGGCGCGGACGATCTCGGCCACCAGCGGGTGACGCACGACGTCCTTGTCCTCGAAGCGCACCTTCACGATGTTCGGCACGCCATCCAGCACGCGCAAGGCTTCGACGAGACCGGACTTGGTGTGCGGCGGGAGGTCGATCTGGGAGGGATCGCCGGTCACGATCATGCGGCTGTTTTCGCCCAAACGCGTCAGAAACATCTTCATCTGCATCTGCGTCGTATTCTGGGCTTCGTCCAGGATCACGGCGGAATGGGCGAGCGTACGGCCGCGCATGAAGGCAAGCGGGGCGATCTCGATGACCTCGGCGGCAATCGCGCGCTCGACCTTGTCGGCCGGCATCATGTCGTAAAGCGCGTCATAAAGCGGGCGCAGGTAAGGATCGACCTTTTCCTTCATGTCGCCGGGCAGGAAGCCGAGGCGCTCGCCGGCTTCAACGGCCGGACGCGACAGGATGATGCGCTCGACCAGACCGCGCTCAAGCAGCATCGCGGCATGCGCCACGGCAAGATAGGTCTTGCCAGTACCGGCCGGGCCGATGCCGAAAACGAGTTCTGACCGCTCCAGCGCGCGCATATAGGCGTCCTGGTTGGCGGAGCGGGCGTAGATGGTGCGCTTGCGGGTGGAAATCTGGGCGGCAGACATCTTGCCTTTCTTTTCAAGCGTGGGCAGGCTCAGCTGGTCGTCGGCGGCAACCGCCATGCGGATCGCACCATCCACATCGGACTGGCCGACATGGGCGCCCTTTTGCAGCATGTCATAGAGATGATCGAGCGTGCGGCGCGCTTGTTCGGCAGCCGTGGGGTCACCCTGGATCGAAAGCTGGTTGCCCTTCGAGCGTAGATCCACGCCGAGCTTCTGCTCGATGCGCGCGAGGTTTTCGTCGAACTGGCCATAAAGCGCGCTCGCGAAGCGGTTATTGTCGAATGTGAGTACGAGATGCGCCTTATCGGAAGCGCCGGCCGGGCTCGTCTTGACGTCTGCCTTTGCGGTCAACCGCGTCTCCTTGTTCAAGGCCTTGGGCTCAATGCCGTCTTGGCCTGAAGCTTAGATAGGGTCGGCGAACAGGCTGTTGTAGCCCGTGCCCGTTACCCGGACATCGATAATGTCGCCGATTCGGCCGGCACTTTCATCAAAAATTGTCGGTTGAAGCCACGGCGAGCGGCCGACGATCTGACCGGCTTGGCGACCGGGCTTCTCGAGCAGCACAGAAATGGTTCTGCCGACCAAGCTGTTGACGAACTTGGACTGCTCTTCGGCAAGCGCTGCCTGCAGGCGGACGAGCCGCTCGCTTTTCACGGCTTCGTCGACATGACCCGTCATCGAAGCGCCCGGCGTGCCAGGGCGGGGCGAATACTTGAACGAGAAAGCGAGCGCATAACCGATCTCGCGCACGAGCTTCAGCGTGTCGGCAAAGTCTTCTTCCGTTTCGCCGGGAAAGCCGACGATGAAATCACCGGACAAAGCGATATCCGGCCGCGCAGTCCTGATGCGATCCATCAAGCGCAGATAATCGTCGGCGGTGTGGCGACGGTTCATGGCCTTGAGGATGCGATCCGACCCCGACTGCACCGGCAGATGCAGGTAGGGCATGAGCTGGCGGAGATCGCGATGGGCGGCGATCAACGCATCATCCATGTCGCGGGGATGGCTGGTGGTGTAGCGGAGGCGGGCGATGCCGGGGATTTCCGCCAAGCGGAACAGAAGCTGTGCCAAGCCCCAATCACGGCCATCCGAACCTTCGCCATGCCAGGCGTTGACGTTCTGGCCGAGCAGGGTCAGTTCGCGCACGCCGGCCTGCGCCAGCTGCTCGGCTTCCGCCACGATCTGTGAGACGGAGCGCGAGGTTTCCGAACCGCGGGTGTAAGGCACCACGCAGAAGGTGCAGAACTTGTCGCAGCCTTCCTGCACGGTGAGGAAAGCCGCGACGCCACGTGCCTGCACGACCTTGCGGGTGGGCGACGGCAGATGCTCGAACTTGTCTTCGACCGCGTAATCGGTTTCCACCACCTTGCCGCCGTTGCGCACGCGCTTCAGCGCTTCGGGCAGGCGATGATAGGTTTGCGGACCAATCACCAGATCGACGGCGGGCGCACGGCGAATGATTTCCTGCCCTTCAGCCTGCGCGACGCAGCCGGCAACGCCGATCACCATGTCGCGGCCTTGGGCGCGGCGTTCGGCCTTGAGGTCACGGATGCGGCCGAGCTCGGAATAAACCTTTTCGGCGGCACGCTCGCGGATATGGCAGGTGTTGAGCAGCACCAGATCGGCGTCTTCGACCACATCCGTGCCGACATAGCCGTCCGCTGCCAGCGCGTCGCTCATGCGCTGGGAATCATAGACGTTCATCTGGCAGCCATAGGTCTTCACGAACACCTTTTTCGGGGTCGTGACTCGCTCGGCGTCTAGGGTCGGGATCGGGGCGATCTGGTTCATGGCCGCAGCTTTTAGAGGTTTTCCTTAGCGGCCTCAACCACGCGATGAGGACGCAGGCGCGGCAAGGGCTGCAGCAAACAGGGTGCGCACACGCGCTTCGACCTCGCGGCTCGCCTGCTTGCGATCGGTGGCGGCGGTGAAGACGACCGGCTCGCCCCAATGCAGCTCGACCGTGACGGGAGGCAGGCTGAGTAGGCGCATGAGGTGGGGCAGCAGATCCTCGTCGCCCGTCCAGGCAACGAGCCCGCGCGAACGGCGGCCCATCGGCAAGCCGCCGAGGCGGGTATACGCGATGGCAACCGGCTGGATTAGGACCTGCTCGGCACCGGCCTCAATGATGGCCGACCGGGCCGCGCCGAACAAGGTCGTCTTGAAGGGGAGCAGGCTGGTGCCGTCCGACGTGGTGCCTTCGGCAAACAGCAGCGTGGCGCGGCCGTTGGCGAGGCTGCTGGTCAGTTCGCTGACCTGATTGCCTGAGGATCGCTTGTTCTGGCGGTCAACGAGGATCGTGCCTTGCAGCCGCGCGAGGGGCCCGACGACAGGCCAGGTGCCGACTTCTCCCTTGGCGATAAAGGAGCCCTTGAAGACGGAGCCGAGCACAATCACGTCGGTCCACGAAATGTGGTTGGCGGCGATCAGCAGGGGGCGGCCGGTTTCCACCTTGCCGAAGTTTTTGATGCGCAAGCGCAGGATGCGCGCGGCGATGCGATACCACAGGCGTGGTGCGGATGTTGGATCGACCCAGCCGGTCCAGTGCGCGAAGGCCTGGTAGGGCGCGAGGACGAGCGTCAGCAGAAACACGGCAGCGATCGTCCTGATGAAACGGAGTTTGGCGCTCAAGCGGGTTTTGCTCGCCGGAGTTCGCGCCGCATCACGATGGCGTCGCTGCGTTTGCGGCCTTCATGTTCGTAATAGCCGGGACGCCGCGCGACCTCATTGAAGCCGAGGCGCTTGTAGAGAGTAGTAGCGGCAACATTTGTTTCGTCGACTTCGAGGAAGAGTTCTTCGGCGCGGTCGCCGTGCAATTTGCGAAGCACGGCGTCCATCAGCGTGCGGCCAAGCCCCAGCCTGCGGTGGGTGCGGGCAACCGCAATGGTCAAGATTTCACCTTCGCCCGCAGCAAGACGGGCGAGCACGAAGCCAACCAGACCGAGTTTGGGGTTGCCGACTTCGCGCACGGCAAAGCCGAACACCGTGTTTTGCGTCAGAAGGGACTCGAATTCCTCGGCTGACCACGGCCTGCCGAAATCTTCCTCATGCAGCCGGGCGATCGCATGACAATCATCGGCTTCGAGATCGAGGATTGCATGATCGCGGCGCATGAAGGGGATCTTCATGGTTCAGTCGCGGCCGGGCAGAACGAAGCTCGCCTGCGGCTTGGCGTCCGCGCCGCGCAAATAAAGCGGCTTCGGCTTATCCGAGTTTGCCGGCTTAGCAGCGGCAAGGTGGGCATAGGTTTCGATCGCGGCGGTCGCCGTTGCGGCGACGATGGTACGACCGGGCATGCGCGCGTCTAAGGCAGCAGATCCTGAGCCGGTGAGGATAAGGTCTGTGTTCCCTACCCGCGCAAGCGTTGCGTCCGCATCGAGGACGGCCGGCTCGGCCAGGAGCGCGCCTGCCGGACCATAAAGCGCGGAATAAAGCTGCTCGCGTCGGGCATCGATGACCGCGAGCACGGGACGGCTGGGATGCAAGGCATGAGCTTCCGCTGCCAGACCTTCCAACGTGGTCACACCGACAGCGGGAATGTTGAGTGCCAGCGCCAAACCGCGTGCGGTCGAGACGCCGACGCGCACGCCGGTGAAGGAGCCCGGGCCGATCACGACGCCGATGCGGGTGAGGTCCGCATAGGTCTTGCCGGCCTGGGCCAGCACGTCGTCGATCATGCCCATCAGCAGTTCGGCATGGCCGGCGCCGATATCCTCAGTGATGCTCGCGAGCGCAGCGTCGCCCTCCCATACGCAAGCAGCGCAGAGATTGGCGGATGTGTCGATCGCGAGCAGGGTCATGAGCGTAGCGGTCAGCCCTTGTCAGCGGTGAAGCCAGCGGCTTCGATGCCGGCAGCGGCGGCGGTTTCATCATTGTCCGAGGTGTCGCCGGAAATGCCGACGGCGCCCAGGATTGCGCCCGCCTCATCCCGGATCAACACACCGCCCGGAACCGGTACGATCTTGCCGCCCGACATGGCCGACAGCGCCTGCACGAAATGCGGCCGCTCGCCGGCGGTGGTGTTTAGCCAGCGCGAGCCGGCACCGACGGCCAGCGCGCCATAAGCTTTGCCGGACGCGATCTCGAAGCGCAGCATGGACGAGCCGTCCTGCTTCTGGAACGCCTTGAGGTGGCCGCCGGCATCGAGCACGGCGATCGACAGCGGCTTCAGCGTGAGCTCAGCAGCCTTCGCAAAAGCTGCCTCGATGATGGTGTTGGCTTGGGCCAGCGTCAGTTCAGTCATGGGTGTTCCTTTGTCTGTCACGCAGCCTGCTGCGCCTTCAGTTCGAGCCGGCGGCGATGCAGAACCGGCTCGGTATAGCCATTCGGCTGTTCGGTGCCCTTGAACACGAGATCGCAGGCCGCTTGGAAGGCGATTGATTTGTCGAAGTCCTTGGCCATCGGCCGGTAAAGGGGATCGCCGGCATTCTGGCGGTCCACCACTTCGGCCATGCGCTTCAGGGTCTCGGTGACCTGATCTTCGCTCACCACCTTGTGGTGCAGCCAGTTCGCCATATGCTGCGAGGAAATCCGGCAGGTCGCGCGGTCCTCCATCAGGCCGATATCGTTGATATCCGGCACCTTGGAACAGCCGACGCCGGCATCCACCCAGCGCACGACATAGCCAAGAATGCCCTGCGCATTGTTGTCGAGTTCCTTCTGGATGTCTTCCGGCGTCCAGTTCGGGCGCGCTGCCACAGGCACCGACAAGATGTCTTCCAGTCTGGCGCGCTCGCGCTTCTTCAAATCGCGCTGCACGGAGCGCACATCGACCGAATGATAATGCGTGGCATGAAGCGTCGCAGCCGTCGGCGACGGAACCCAGGCAGTGTTCGCGCCGGCCTTGGGATGACCGATCTTCTGTTCCAGCATGGCGGCCATCAGGTCGGGCATCGCCCACATTCCCTTGCCGATCTGGGCATGGCCGGCGAGACCGCAGGCAAGGCCGATATCGACATTCCAGTTCTCATAGGCCTGGATCCAGGCGGATTGCTTCATGTCGCCCTTGCGGATCATCGGGCCCGCTTCCATCGAGGTGTGCATCTCGTCGCCCGTGCGATCGAGGAAGCCCGTATTGATGAAGACGACGCGATCTCGTGCGGCGCGGATGCACTCCTTGAGGTTGATGGTGGTGCGCCGCTCCTCGTCCATGATGCCCATCTTGATCGTGTTGGGCTCGAGGCCGAGCAGATCTTCGACACGCGTGAAGATCTCGACGGCAAAGGCCACTTCTTCCGGCCCGTGCATCTTCGGCTTCACGACATAGATCGAGCCTTCCGGAGAGTTCCAGTGTTTGCCGTCCGGACCGACATCGTGCAGCGCGATCATCGCCGTCATGACCGCATCCATGATGCCTTCCGGCACTTCCGAACCGTCTTCGAGCAGGATCGCCGGATTGGTCATGAGGTGACCGACATTGCGCACCAGCATCAGCGAGCGGCGGCGAACAGGCAGCGTGCCGCCATCCGGTGCGATGAACTCCTCGTCAGGATTGAGCTTGCGGGTGAAGGTCTTGCCACCTTTCGTGACCTCTTCCGCAAGATCCGCTTTCATGAGGCCAAGCCAGTTGCGGTACACGGTGATCTTGTCTTCCGCATCCACCGCCGCGACCGAGTCCTCGCAATCCATGATCGTGGTCAGCGCGGATTCCAGATGGACATCCGAAATGCCCGCCTTGTCGGAACGGCCGATCTCGGTGGTCGGATCGATCAGGATTTCGATATGCAGACCGTTTTTGGCGAGCAGGATGCGCTCGGGATGGCCCTGCTCGCCGAGATAACCGACGAACTGGCCAGGATCTTCGAGGCTGTCGGGCTGGATATCGGACCCGAGCGTCAGCACGCCGTCGGCGATCGTGAGCTTGGTGACATCGTTCCAGGACACGGCTTCGAGAGGTGCAGCGCGATCAAGGAAATCGCGCGCCCAGTTGATGACCTTCTCACCACGCTTGGGATTGTAGCCCCGGCCCTTTTCCGCGCCGTCTTCCTCGGAAATCGCATCAGTGCCGTAAAGCGCATCATAGAGCGAACCCCAGCGCGCATTGGCGGCATTGAGCGCATAGCGCGCGTTCATGACGGGGACGACGAGCTGCGGACCGGCTACGCTGGCAATCTCGGGATCGACGTTTTCGGTGGAAACGGTGAAATCCTCGCCTTCGGGAAGGAGGTAGCCGATCTCGCGCAGGAAGTCCTGATACACAGCCATGTCCGACGGCGCACCATTGTCGCGATGCCATTGGTCGATCTGAGCCTGCAGCTCGTCACGCTTGGCGAGCAGTTCGCGGTTCTTTGGGGCGAGATCGGCGACGATGCCGGCAAAGCCCGTCCAGAACGCGTCTTCCGCTACGCCCGTGCCGGGAAGTGCTTCGTCGCGAACAAAGGCGGCGAAGTTCGCATCCACTTTCAGGCCATGCAGGTCCCCACGATCACCCATCAGCGTCACTCCTCCGTTTGTTGCGCTTTGACCATCTTCGCCAAGGACGGTCAATTCATCCTAGATCTCAAACCGCCACCCGTGGACGGCCGCTCGCGGTTGCCGTGATGATCGCCTCGATAAAGGTGCGCTGATCTTCCACCGTGGCGGCCGTGATGGCATAATCCACTACGATCTGCGG
This sequence comes from Tianweitania sp., assembly GCF_032053605.1. Classification (NCBI taxonomy): domain Bacteria; kingdom Pseudomonadati; phylum Pseudomonadota; class Alphaproteobacteria; order Hyphomicrobiales; family Phyllobacteriaceae; genus Tianweitania; species Tianweitania sp. The sequence continues at coordinate 738 of NZ_DAMBUH010000058.1, read as the reverse complement.
ATCATGCGCACCGGCCTGTTGCGCCTTCTCCGCAGCGGCGGATCGGGCATAGTCTTCGGCTGCGGCCATGGCCGGTGCTTCCGCGTTGAAGTCGCGCTGTGTTTCGCCGAGGCTGGCGCGAAAACGACCTTCCACCGGCTGGCTGACACGCACGTCCACCGAGACGCGCACCTGGCCGACCACGGCACCGAGCGCATTGGCGACGTCGGTATCTTCCGGCACGACGCAGGTCTGGCCGAGCAGATCCGGGAGACCGGCGTAATGCAGCGGGGCAGAGGCACCGAGGCCGATCACCGGGCGGTCCACGGTGAGGCTCATGCCGGCAATGCCCGAGCGCTTGTTCAGCGCGTTCTGCACGAGCGGATGCGTGACGGTTGCGGGACCGTCGAGGCCGCCTTCGGCGAAGGCGGTTTCGAGGATCACTTCGGCGGAGCGGCGGGTGAGTGCGGTCAGGACTTGGCTTGAGATCGTTTCGGCATCGGGCGCGATGGGCTGGCCGCGACCATCCTTGCGGCGAGCGAAGAGTTTGGCGCCGAGTTCAGCGGCGTCGCGGTTCCAGTTGGATTGCTTGTGCAGCACGTGGGCGGCATCCGAGGGGGTGAAGCCGGCGATGTGGACGAGGCCTCGGCCGACCAGGCGGTTCAGGGTGGCGACCTGCGGCGTGGAAGTGAGCAAGCGATCGAGCGGCTGGGGGATGGCGGTGATAGCGTCGTAGAGCTTGGCTTCGGGCGCCGTCAG
>NZ_DAMBUH010000057.1:0-21769 GCF_032053605.1 Tianweitania sp. | reverse complement strand
GGGTGCCAAGGGTTCGTGTGCAGCTGAGCGCGGCGGCTCGAGCCTTGCTGCCTGGGCTTCCAGCGTGCGCGCTCCGCCACGATGGCGCTCGTCGTAGGATTGATCGCCGTCATCGGCGTAAGCGACGTCGCGCCCGTTATCATCGCTGCGGAAGGAACCGCCGCCGCCGCCAACATGGGCCGGCGGCACGCGCACGCGTGATACGGAGCCGTCATCGCGGGGATACGCCTGCTCGCGTAGCGGCGCTGCATCGGCACGGTCATAATCGGAGCCGCCGCCTTGCTCGTTCATGCTGAGCACTGAACCGCTCGACCCAACATCCAGCGGCGGGATCGGATGATCCGACATGCTGCAGCCGGCCATCGTCGTGAGGGCCAGAACCAGTGCGGCTATGTTTCGGCTGTTGACCATGGGTCCCCTTCCGTTGCGAAGAGGATAGGGGCGGAGTCCTTACCTAAACACTTCCTGATGGAAGAGCGTCGGGTTCGGTGCGCAAGATGGTTAAGCCGCTCTTAGCTCCTGATGATGAGGTCGAGCCCGTGGCGCGACAGCGAGCGGGGTGCCGAGTCGGTCGTGAGGTAGGTGCGCCCCAGCGTCATGGCCGTGTTGGTGTCGGAATCCATGATGATCATATGCGCGAACAGCGTCATATCCGGCACGATCGGCTCTGGATTGGCCTGATAGAACATCGGCATGTCCATCCATGACGGGCTGAAGCGCGCACCGACCGAGTAACCGCATGCGTTCAAACGATGGCGGGTCAGCTCATGCGCTTCCATGACCTTGGAATGGGCGTCGAACACATCGCCAAACGTGTTGCCGGGGATCATCGCTTCTTCCACGGCCAGCAGCGCGTCTTCCGCCGCTTCAAACAGCTCCTGATGACGCGCGGTCGCTTCGCCGACCAGAACCGTGCGCATCATCGGCGCATGATAGTGGTGGAAAACGCCGGCCCATTCCAGCGTCAGCTGGTCCTGCGCCGACAGCGTGCGGCGCCCGGCCTTGTAGCGGCACAAAAGCGCGTCGGCACCCGAGCCGATGATGAATTCGTTGGCTGGGTAATCGCCGCCGCCGGTGAAGATCGCGCCCTGCATGGCGGCCAAAATCGCACCTTCATCGGCACCGGCCTTGATCAGCGGCAGGGCGGCATCGAGCGCATCGTCGCTTAGCTCGGCGGCGCGTTCGGCCTTCTTGATCTCGGCCAGGCTTTTCACCTGCCGCAGGCGCGGGATGATCGCGGAAGCGTCGAGGATCTTGCCGAAGGTCTGCAGCTGCTCGTCCAAACGGCGGCCGTTGAAGCCGGTCAGGCCGTGCGTGTCATATTCCACGCCGATCTGCGCGCCGAGCAAATCGAGATCGTTGAGGAGGTTGCGCAGGTCGAGCGTCGGGTCGGACCCCGCCCGATCGGTCCAGAGCGTGATGTTGTCGATGGTGGAGGTATGGCGCGCCTGCCGCAGATCGGCCGAGCGCGTCAGAAGCACCATCGAGCCATCGGCCTTCAACACCAGGCACTGGAAGAAGCAGTAGCCGAACGTGTCGAAGCCCGTCAGCCAATACATGCTTTCCTGCGCAAAGATCAGCAGCGCATCGATCTTGGCGGTCGCCATTTCGGCCAAGAGCCGGTCGCGCCGCGCATCATATTCGCTCTTTTCGAAATGAAGGGCCATCAACGTTGCTCCAGCATGATTGCGGATATCTGGCGGCCATAATCAGGCTCGCCGCGATGTGTTGTGCGCCGGTAGGAGAAGAACAGCTCTTCCTCGGCATAGGTGCAGCGGTATAGCGCCTCGGCCCGCACGCCGGCGCGGCGCAAACGATCGACCGTGTAGGTGTTCAGATCAAACAGCGCATGGCCGGGATTGGGCGAAGCGCCAAAATAACGTACGTTTTCCGGGTCGGCATCGACAAAGCGCGCCACAAACTCCGGCCCAACCTCGTAATTGGCCGCGCTGATCGACGGCCCAAGCACGGCAGTGATCCGCTCGCGGCTTGCGCCCAGCGATTCCATTTTGACGATCGTGTCTTCCAGCACGCCGGTCAGCGCGCCCTTCCAGCCGGCATGGGCGGCACCAATTACGCCGGCCTGCGCGTCGGCGTAAAGGATCGGCCCGCAATCGGCGGTGGCGATGGCGATCAACACGCCGGGCGTCGCGGTTACCACGGCGTCGGCCTTCGGGCGGGTACCTTCGAACGGACCTTCGACGATGATCGCTTCGGGTGAATGGATCTGGTGCGGACTGACCAGCTTGTCCTCCTCGCGGTCGAACCAGGCGGCAAGGCGGCGGCGGTTTTCGCGTACGGCATCCTGATCGTCGTCCGAGCCAAGGCCGATATTAAGCCCCTCGTAGATCCCTTTCGACACGCCGCCGACACGCGTGAAGAAGCCGTGGCGGATCGCAGAGCCTGTGGCTGCGTCGAGCAAGGCAGACCGGATCTGCTCCGGCCGGGTTTCAACTGGCATCATGAGGGTCGCTTGGATGATTGGAATGCGTGGCCGGCTTATCCGGGGTGAAGCAGGGCTGCTGGAATCGTGCGGCAGAGGAAGCCCTAAGTCAACGGGGCTGTGCCCCTAGCGCCCGAAGCCTGCCGGCGCAAGTCCGCGCGGGGTGATGGCCAGCACCTTGAACAGCGTGCCCATCTGGTCGGGCCCGGCCAACCGCTCCACTGCATCACGGATCGCTTGCTGCCCCGCTTCATCCAGTGATGCGCCAAGTTGGCCGGCGCGTTGAAGAAGTCCGAGCGCCAGGAGGAAGTCGCCCTGCGTAGTCAGATGTGCCTTCAGTCCGGCCGTTTCAGCAACGCCGGCCAGTGCGGCAAAATCCACATGCGCGGTAAGATCTGCTTCCCCCGGTTCCGCCAGAACATCGGCGAAGGCATGCTTGCGCAGCGCCTGCAGCGTGTCGCCGATCGCCGGCGCGAGGTAGCCATAGTCAAGAAACAGACCAGCGCCGCCATGGGCCGCCAGATGGGCGGCGATGGCGGCCATGATGGCGCTGCGGGCCGGTGCAAGTTCTACGATTGATGCGTCCGGTGCCTGCATCGCATCACTCGGCAACAGTGCCGCATCCGGCATGCCCGGTCCGGCAACGAAGGTCAGATCGTCATGCGCGTCCAGCGCAACCAGCCGCTCGCGCCACGCGCTTTCAACTTTCACATATTGCCGGATCGGCACGGCGTCGAACAGTTCGTTGCCGATCAAGATCAAAGGCCGCTTCGGTAGTTCTGCAACGTCGTCATGCCAACGGAGCGGCAGGTCGAAGGCCGAAAGCGTCTCATGCTGCATTGCGCGCAAACGGGGGCTAGTCTCAACCAGTGCGATTGTCGCGTTATCGAGAAAAGCTGGCTGAAGGCGGCGCAGCGTGCGCAGCATGTCCTTCATCAGCGTGCCGCGTCCCGGCCCAATTTCGGCCAGCGTCACGGCTGAAGGCGCGCCCAACGCCTGCCACGTCGCCAGCACCCAGGCGCCGATCAACTCGCCGAACATCTGACTGATTTCGGGCGCGGTCGTGAAGTCGCCGGCCTGCCCGAACGGTTCGCGCGTCGTGTAATAACCGTGTTCCGGATCGAACAAACAAAGCGCCATGTAGTCGGATACTGAAATCGGCCCGTTCGTGGCAATCAGCGCCCGCAGACGCTCCGTCAGGGCGCTCATTTCAGGCGCGAAACCCGGCTTGCCCAGATCATTGCGATTACGCCAATCAGCACCATCGGCAAGGACAGGATCATGCCGCGCGTGATCCAGTCGGTGCCGAGCTGGTAGCCGAGCTGCGCATCGGGCACGCGGTAAAATTCCACAATGATGCGGCTGATGCCGTAGCCGGTGATAAAGGCGCCGCCGATGAAGCCGGGCGACTTCAGCTTTCGGAAAACATGGATCAGCACCCACAGCACGAGGAACAGCACGAGCCCTTCCAGTGCTGCTTCATAGAGCTGGCTGGGATGGCGCGGTTCAGGGCCGGCAGCCGGAAAGATCACCGCCCAAGGCACGTCGGTCGGCTTGCCCCAGAGTTCCTGGTTGATGAAGTTGGCGATGCGCACGATGCCGATGCCGATGGGCGCTACGGCCGCCATCGTGTCGATCAGCCCGAACAGCGGAATGTTTCGCTTGCGCGTAAAGACGATGATCGCCAGCACGACGCCGAGCAGACCGCCATGAAACGACATGCCGCCGTGCCACACCGCCACGATCTGCGAGGGGTCGGCGAGATAGATGGGCAGGTCGTAGAACAGGATGTAGCCGAGCCGTCCGCCCAGCACGATGCCCAGGGCTGCCCACATCAGGAAGTCGTCGAGATCCTCGCCTTTCAAGGGCGGCGTGTTGTTGCGCCAAAGGCTTGGCTGGCTCACAAGACGCTTGGAAACCCACCATCCCAGCAGGATGCTGACGACATAGCCAATCCCGTACCAATGGATGGGCACAGGCCCAAGATTGATCGCCACAGGATCGATGTTGGGGAAGGCAAGTGCCGAAAGGCTAATGGGCATCACAAGGAGTTTCCGCAGATTCGCGGGCGACCATGCAGAGGCCCCGGCATGCGGTCAAGCGCAGCACCCCCGCATTAGTCTTGCAATCGGTCGGAGCGGGTCCTACTTCGAAACCAACACTGGAGATCCTGTTATGACCACCACCGGACCGAACCGCATCTTCGACGATTTCGCCAAGCTGATGACCGATGCTGCGGGCGCTGCACAGGGTGTGCGCCGCGAGGTGGAAACGGCCGTTCGCGCCCAAGCAGAACGCATGCTGAACTCCATGGACATCGTGAAGCGAGAGGAATTCGAGGCCATGCGCGACATGGCGATCAAGGCGCGCGCCGAGAACGAAGCCCTGTCGGCGCGACTCGATGCGCTGGAAGCGAAGTTCGCTTCGTCGACGTCCGCGTCTGACACCGCGTCCGACTCTGGTCCGGTGACGCTCGGAACCGAGCCTAACGTCGGCTGATCCAGCTTTTCCTCGCTGGGGTTGTCCACAACCCCTCGGCTTGAGAAAGTGCTTTCGGCAGAATCCCTTAAGAGGTCGCAGCGATGCGGCCTCTTTTTTGTTTCCACACCTGTCTTGGGGCTCAATCAAAAAGAGGCTGGTGGCGCGACTCCCGATCAATACACTGAATCTGCTGCATGATTCGGAACGGGGTCAGCAGCAGGGAAGGTTAGACGGCAGCATGGAAGCGCTCGGAAAGGTGCATCCAGCCTCGCTCAAGTGACCGGTCGGATAGTGGCAGTGTTGCAGCCTCTCTCGACCCATCCAGCGTACCGTTTCGCGTGTTGCGTAAGCCGATTATGCGGCGGGGTGTTTTAGCGCCCCCAGCCCGAGAAACAGGACGTCTAATGAATCTGCAAACAGCGGACCTCGCACGCGACTCCCATCCGGTCGACGTCATCGAGCAGGTCGCGCACACCAATGATTGGGCCTTCGAGCGCACGGGCGATGACGAGATTGCGATCTCCGTTGCCGGCAGCTGGACCGATTACCATGTCTCCTTTTCCTGGATGGAGGATTTCGAAGCCCTTCACCTTGCCTGCGCCTTCGATCTGAAGGTGCCGGAAGCGCGTACCTTCGAGGTTCTGCGCCTGCTATCGCTCATCAACGAACAGCTGCTGTTCGGCCATTTCGACCTGTGGGAACAGGAAGGCGCGATCATGTTCCGCCAGTCGCTGCTTCTGTGCGGCGGCGCCGAGCCCAACATCCAGCAGGTTGAAGTTCTGCTCACCAGCGCGCTCGAAGCCTGCGAATGCTACTACCAGGCCTTCAGCTTCGTTGTGTGGTCGAACAGTTCTGCCAAGGATGCGCTGGCCGGCGTCCTTTTCGATACTGCAGGCAACGCCTGATGTCGGCAGGGAAGGAGCGTTTGCCGGAGATCACCTTCGGCGACTTCGAAAAGGTCGACATCCGCGTCGGCACGATCGTGTCGGCCGAGCCCTATCCGGAAGCGCGCAAGCCTGCGATCAAGATCACGATCGACTTCGGTGACCCGATCGGGACAAAGAAGTCCTCGGCGCAGATCACCAAATACTACGAGCCCGAAACGCTGATCGGCCGCCAGGTGCTGGCCGTCGTCAACTTCCCCCCGCGCCAGATCGGCAAGTTCATGTCGGAAGTCCTCACGCTCGGCATGCCGGACGAGGAAGGCGAGGTCGTTCTCACCACCGTCGAGCGCACGGTGCCAAACGGCGGCAAGCTGTTCTAGCAGCCAACGTCACACCGGCGCTGCAACCGCCCCTGCCGTCGAGCCCGTCACCAGCAGTTGGATGAAGTCGATCACGATGGCCGACAAGACACCGGCCGTGGTCGTGCCGATGCCCAGGAGGAACAAGCGGCTGGCGCGATCATAAACGCGCCTGCGCAGGGAATCGTGACGCAGCAGGGTCATCATCGACATGAACTGAAGCACGATGCCGACGCCCAGAAGCAGCAGCGTCGGCAGATCTTCCAGCTCCCAGGGAATGGGATTGTGCGCCCACTGCGTCACGAAAGTCAGTGAGAAAGACAGAAGAATGCCGCTGACGGTCAGCGTGCCGTTGCGAAACAGCATCTCGACCAGCGGTTCGTTTTCATCACTCTTCAACGGCATGCAGCTCCCCCTCGCTACCCCTGATTAAACAAGTGCTCGTCCGTCAGGCCGGCACCCGGATCGTCGCGCGTAAACCGCCCATCGGACTGTCGCCGAGAGTAACATCGCCGCCATGCGACCGTGCAATGTCGCGCGCGATCGACAGGCCGAGGCCGGTTCCCGACTTGTCGAGATTGCGCGCTTCGTCCAGCCGGAAAAAGGGCTTGAACACGTCGACCCGACGATCCTCCGGCACGCCCGGCCCATCATCATCGACGGTGACGATCAGCGTCCCCTTCGTGTGAACGGCCTGCACCTCGACCTTGTTGGCATAGCGGAAGGCATTGCCGATCAGGTTCGACAGGAGCCGCTGAAAATCGTTCGGCCTCACCTTCACCAGCGGACTGCCTGACAGCTTGGTATTCAGCGCGCGATCGCGCAAACGCGCTTCTTCGCCAAGCTTGTCGAAATAAGCCTGGAGGTCGAGCACACCGGAACTCTCCGCGCCTTCGCCGCGCGCAAACGCCATATAGCCTTCGATCATCGACTGCATGTCGTCGATGTCCTCGTCCATGGCTTCCTTTTCCTCGACAGGCGGCATCAGTGCCAGCTGCAGCCGGAAGCGGGTCAGGATGGTGCGCAGATCGTGGCTCACACCGCTCAGCATCATCGTGCGCTGTTCGATCTGCCGCTCGATGCGCTCGCGCATCTGGATGAACGCCATGCCTGCGCGCCGCACTTCCTCGGCCGCGGGCGGTATTCAAGGTTCGGACGACCCTTGCCGAAGCTTTCCGCCGCTTCCGCTAGCGCCAGGATCGGCCGCATCTGGTTGCGCAGGAACAGAACCGCAATCGTGATCAGCACAAGGGACGTGCCCACCATCCAGAGCAGGAAGATGTGGGTGTTCGAGGCATAGGCCTGGTTGCGGCGCGCAAACACGCGCAGCACGCCATCACCCAACTGAACGCGGATTTCCACGATGTTGGAGTTCCCGACCGTGTCGATCCAGAACGGCCGGTTGATCTGCTTGGTGATTTCGCTCGACAGCGCTTCATCGAGGATCGAGAAGAACGGTTTCGGTCCCGGCGCGGGCAGGGGATCAGGCGGCAGAATGTCGACACGCAGCCCGAGCCGCTCCTGCGCGATCCGCACGATCTGGCTGTAATCACCGTTGGGGGCAAGCGTGTCGGTCATGTCGATGATGGCCGCGATGTCGCGCACCACAGCTTCCGACAGGCGCACGGTCACCGTCTGCCAGTGCCGCTCCATGAACACGAAGGCGACCACCGATTGCAGCAGGATCATCGGCGCAATCACGATGATCAGCGAGCGCGCATAGATGCGCTTTGGCATCATATGCGAAACCTGCCGCCAGAACCGGTTCCAGCGGATGGCAAGCGGATGCTCTGCCGGCAGTAAGCGCAGCTTGCGCAGCCGCAGCTTAGGGATTTTCAACCTGTCCTTGTTCAAAGGGAAGATGAAGGCCATCGCCGATCGTTTCGGTTTCTCAGGCCGTGTTCTAGCGCATCAGGAACGCCCGCACAAAGCCGCGCGCTTTATTCCACGCTCAGCCGGTAGCCGATGCCGCGCACGGTTTGCAGCCAGACTGGGTTGGACGGATCGCGCTCGATCTTGCGGCGCAGGCGGTTGATCTGGACGTCGATGGTGCGCTCGCCGACCTCCGTGTCGTTGCCGACGAGTTCGTGGCGTGGGATGGTTTCGCCGGCACGCTGCGCAAACATGACAAGAATGTCCTGTTCGCGATCGGTCAGTTTCAGCGGCTCGCCGGCGCGCTTCAGCTCACGACGTGCGATCTGGAACGTGTAGGGGCCGAACACGATCTGCTCAACCTTGGGCGTCGTGGGCTGCGCACCGCGGCGCAGGATGTTGCTGATGCGCAGAAGCAGTTCGCGCGGATCGAACGGCTTCGGCAGATAATCGTCGGCGCCGGCTTCCAGGCCTTCGATGCGGTTGTCGGTTTCCGACAAGGCCGTCAGCATCAGGATCGGCACCTGCTTTTCTTCGCGCAGCGCACGGGTGAGTTCGACGCCGGTTTCGCCGGGCATCATCACGTCGAGGATGATGAGGTCGAAGTCGAGCCCGGCAAGCAGCCTGCGCGCGTCGGCCGCACTGGCGGCCATGGTGACGCGAAAGGCGTTCTGGCCAAGGAACTTTTTCAACAGCGTGCGGATGCGCGTGTCGTCGTCCACCACCAGAATGTGCGGCGCGTCGTCATCAGGGATAGGGGCGGGTTCGGTCATGATTGTTCCTCAGCCGACTCAGGCTCGTGGTGCCCGAGATTATCCACCTGCTGCCTGAATTCGCGATTCACCATTTCCTTCAGGAAGTGTTCGACGGTTGAACGGTCTTCCGGCTTGAGGTCGGCCAATGCCCGGCTGATACGGCGGGACTGTGGCGCAGCCAGCGCCAGCGCCAGTGCACGACCCTTCGCCGTCAGATGCAACTCGCGCTGCCTGCGGTCGCGCGGACCCTGCACCTGCATGACATGGCCGGTGTCGATCAGCTGCTTCAGTACCCGCGCCAGGCTCTGCTTGGTGATCTGCAGTACGTCCAGAAGCTCGGCCACGGTCAATCCCGGCCGGCGGTTGATGAAGTGCAGGATGCGGTGATGCGCCCGCCCGAAACCCAGCTCGTCCAGCATGTGGTCGGGGTCCGAGGTGAAGTCGCGATACGCGAAGAAGAACAGTTCGATGAGATCGAAATCGATCTCGGGCGCCTCGGAATTCGGTGCAGTCTCCTCTGCGGGATCGATCCTGCGGGCGCTTGTATCGGGCATTGTCTAAAACGTGCTCCTGAAGTTTATGTCAGCCTTGTTGACATAATCCCGAACCATGGTAATTTTCTGCCAGCAAATCGACGATACGCGAACGAAAAACAGCGTCAGGACGTTTTTCCCGCAACATCATTGATTGCCTCATCGTTGCCCACCTTTAAACAGACTGGACGCGATAAGATCTCGCTACAAACGGGATTTCGTCAACTATAACAAGCGCTCCTAGGGAGATTACCATGGCATCGGTCCCATTCGATCAGTTGGACGGCTTTATCTGGATGAACGGCGAGTTCGTGAAGTGGGCGGATGCCAAGGTTCACGTGCTCACCCATGGCCTTCATTATGCAAGCTCGGTGTTTGAAGGCGAACGCGCTTATGGCGGCGAGATCTTCAAGCTCGCAGAGCACACCAAGCGCTTGCATGATTCCGCCGAGATCCTCGGCTTCACCATTCCGTATTCGCATGAGGTGATCAACGACGCCTGCCGCGAACTGCTGCGCAAGCAGGGCTTCACCGACGCTTATGTGCGTCCGGTGGCATGGCGCGGATCCGAGTCGATGGGCGTTTCCGCTCAGAACAACCGCATCAATTGCGCGATCGCGATCTGGCAGTGGCCGTCTTATTTCAACCCCGAGCAGAAGCTGAAGGGCATCCGCCTGGACATGGCTGAGTATCGCCGTCCGGATCCGCGCACAGCACCGTCGCGCGCCAAGGCCGCCGGCCTTTACATGATCTGCACGCTGTCGAAACATGCCGCGGAAGCCAAGGGCTATGCCGATGCGCTGATGCTTGATTGGCGCGGCCAGGTTGCCGAAGCCACCGGCGCCAACGTGTTCTTCGTGAAGGACGGCCAGTTGCATACGCCGGACGCCGATTGCTTCCTGAACGGCATCACGCGCCAGACGGTGATCGAACTCGCCAAGCGTCGCGGCATCACGGTGAACGAACGCGCTATTCAGCCGGAAGAACTGTCGAGCTTCAGCGAATGCTTCCTCACCGGGACGGCCGCAGAAGTGACGCCAGTGTCGGAGATCGGCGAGTTCCGCTTCACGCCGGGTAAGATCAGCGAGCAGCTGATGAACGACTACACGGCAGAAGTGACGCCGAAGCAGATCGCCGCCGAATAAGCGGCAGGCTGCGTCATCATCATTGCGGCCTCCGGCAGATGTCGGAGGCCGCAATGCGTTCGGGCAGGGCGCTTTTTTAGTGCGCCAGCATTTCCTCGACGATCTCATCCTTGTTCAGCGCGAAGGGATAATAGGTCGGGAAGTTCGTGATCTCCTTCAGCAGCGCTGCGCGATCATCCCCGAAATAGAGATGGAAATGCCCTGCCTTTTGCGGCGCGATCGTGTGGTCACTGAATTGGAAATAATCCGGCGCCGCATCATCGCCTGATATCTTCTTGAAGATGAAGCGAACGCCGCGATTGCCCTTGGGGTAGGTCAGGATCTCCAACCCGTCGCTGGCATAGGTCGCCTTGGACGGCTGGCGCTGCTTGTAGAAGGTCACCTGATCGCCTTCGATGCTGATCCAGTCGACATCGGTCTTGTATCCGACCTCGTACTCTTCCTTGTATTCCGCAGCGGTCTTGTCACCTTTTTCGGCCTTCTTGGCCATGACCGGGTCCAACGTGCCATCGGTCAGGTAGGGATAAACCGACTGCCAGTGGCCTTCCCAGTCGGACAGCAAGCGCGGCTTAACCTGATCGTCCTCAAAGATGCCGGCATAGATCTTCTTTTCCTCTTCGGTTTGCGGATGATGATGGCCGTGCGCGTGTTCCTGGCTTTGGGCGGTTTCCGGCGCCGCTTTATCGGCTGCGAAGACCGCGCCGGTGAACAGCAGCGTCGAAGACAGAGCGAGCGCGGCAGCGCGCTGGATAAGGGTGTTGTGCATGAAGAAACCTCGCGGTTGAACAGAAATGCGGATCGTTACGGTGTAACATAACGTTATATCGTTACAATCTGATGTCGCGAAGTGCAAGAGGTCTTGTGCATTGCGAGGGCTGCGCTTGTTCGCTCGCCGGAACCAGCCTATGCCGGACTAGACATCAGGGAGGTCACGCATGGGCCAACTCAACGCAGCGATCGTGCCGGTTACGGCTTTCCAGCAGAACTGCACCATCCTGTTCGATGCCGAAACGAAGGTCGGCGTAGTCGTCGATCCGGGCGGCGACGTGCCACGTATCCAGGCGGCGCTCAAGCAATATGGCATCCAGGTCGAAGCGCTGTGGCTCACCCACGGCCATATCGACCATGCCGGCGGCGCGATGGAGTTGAAGGAGCTGCTTGGCGTGCCTTTGATCGGCCCGCATGAGGCAGATCGGCCTTTGCTCGAAAATATCGAGATGCAGGCGCAGCGTTTTGGTGTGGCGGAGAGCGTGCGCAACTGTACGCCGGACCGCTTCCTCACCGAAGGCGAGACGGTGTCATTCGGCGACTACGTGTTCGAGGTGCTGCATTGCCCGGGTCATGCGCCCGGCCATGTCGTCTATTACAATCGCGCCGCCGCCTTCGCCCATGTCGGCGATGTGTTGTTCAACGGCTCGATCGGGCGCACCGATCTGCCGGGCGGCGATCATGCCGCCCTGATCCACTCCATCAAGACCAAGCTGCTGCCGCTTGGTGACGAAGTCGGCTTCATCTGCGGCCATGGTCCGGGCGGACATTTTGGCGAAGAGCGCCGCACCAACCCGTTCCTGACGGGCGCCGCCTAACGAACCGAGCACCCACAAACAAAAACGCCGCGGTGTGAACCGCGGCGTTTTCATTGAATGAAACTGCGAAATCAGTTGGCTTCGCAGAAGCGGCTCACACCGTCATAGCCGACAAAGGTGCCGGTCGACGGATTGAAGCTGCGATAACGGTCCGAGCAGTAACGGTACCAGTCACGCGACCACGGCTCGATGCCGTATCCGCCGCCGCTATAAACGACTTGCGGACGGGACTGAACGTAGCGCGGCTGCGCATAAACGCGGCGCGGGGGCGGGGCCGGGTAGTAGCCATCATCGACGATGATCCGCTCGCGCGGCTGTGCCAACGCACCGCCAACCAGGGCACCGACAGCCAGACCGGCGATGCCGGCTACGGCCGCGTCGCTGCCGCGGTGGGAATGGTGATGACGATAGCCGTCACGATAGCGCCAGCGGTCATCCGCTTGCGCGCTCGAAAAGGCCGTCAGAGTGGTTGCGGCAACGGCGGCCGACAAAACTAAGGACTTCAGGAAGCGCTTCATTTCAGATCTCCTGCGCCGGTCTCCAAGAACATTACCAGCTTGAAACAACGCTCTAGCGCGCGCTATCTGAACGCGCGCTGAATAGGCAGGTTCCCGCCCATTAGATGGTGCTGAAGCGCTGCGTTCAGCCGATCTGGAGATTGACCGCCTTGGGACCTTTGCCGCGCTTGTCCGGCTCTGTGTCGAAGCGCACCTTCTGGCCATCCTGCAGGCCGGGCAGACCGGAAGACTGAACGGCGGAAATGTGCACAAACACATCCTTGCCGCCATCATCCGGCGTGATGAAGCCGAAGCCCTTGTCTTCGTTGAAGAATTTTACAGTTCCGCTTTGTGCCATCTGCTCTTCCCTCGTTCCGTGGATCAGCCGGAACGCATGCGCCCGGTCAGCGCCGGCGCGAGCAGGATCATCCGTCACAAGGCTCAAGGCGGCACCGCGCCTTAGTGTTGGCCGATTTCAGCCGCCTCGGCAAGAAAAAGCTTCCGCTTACGTCATGATAAGGGGGCGATGATCAAGCGCGGGGAAACGACCCCCGCACTCATTTTCATGTGCGCGATCAGCGATCGCCCCATCGGCTGAAGCCGAGGTCACGCGGGGCGGAGGTTAACCGCCTTTGGGCCCTTGCCCATGCGATCGGGCTCGACTTCGAAGCTGATCTTTTGTCCGTCGGTCAGCGTGTGCATGCCTGAACGTTCAACGGCTGAAATGTGCACGAACACATCCTTGGCGCCATCGTCGGGTGTAATGAAGCCGAAGCCCTTCGTTGCGTTGAAGAACTTCACAGTACCAGTCTGCGCCATGAAGGGATAACTCCTTGTCCCAAGCTTTGTCGTAACCGGCCTTGGTTGCGCCTCGGCCGGCCTTCCTCCCCACATTGCTGCGGGTTTCAAATAGTCAGTGCCGGGTGGACGACGGTTTCATGCGTCCCTGAACGGCAAATGCCTAAACGTGCACATTTATCGCATGGAAGAAAAAGCCCGGCAAGAGGTGCAACCTAAAGTCTAAAGCCGATGCCGCTTATAAGTACTTGAGACCGCTTAACCTTTGATCGAAATCAAGGGCGATTGCTTGAACGGGAGCCGAATGAACTGGGTAATTTGCGCTTTGTAGTTGCTTGATCCGCAACGCTCCGCTCGGAGCCGCAGTCAAGACGACTGATGCTTCTGCCTGTTGGCGCCAAGGCGTGGAGCCACTATAATAAGGGCACGTTGCGACTTGGCTTGCAACGTTCATCATCAAGGAAAGACGTCGGTTCGCAGTGGCACTTGTTTGCCGGCGCCGTCGTGTTTTCGTTTAAGATCGAGAAGGCTGATCGGCCATGAGCGAGATCGATACTCCGCCCGTCACCAAGGTGCGGCCAAAAACCGAGCGGCCGAAGCTGCACAAGGTCATTCTGATCAATGACGACTTCACGCCACGAGAGTTCGTGACCGCGGTCCTCAAGGCGGAATTCCGCGTCAACGCCGACACGGCCAACCAGATCATGATGACCGCTCATCGTAAGGGCGTGTGCGTGGTCGCCGTGTTCACCAAGGACGTGGCTGAAACCAAGGCAACGCGCGCCACCGATGCCGGGCGGAATGCCGGCTATCCGCTCCTGTTCACCACCGAACCCGAGGAATGAGCGGGTTCAGCGACCGCCATTCACCAGGTTGAGGATCAGCTGATGGACATTGCCGCCATCGCTCATCTCCACCCGGTCGAACTCACTGGCCTCGTGCCGCTGATCGCTTGAGGCCGCCGCCAACAAAGGCTGGATCGCCTCGCGGATCATCCGACACTCCGGATCGTCCGCCTGGAAGAAACCCACCGTTTCCTTGTAGATCCGATCCGCCATGGTCCTGATCTGCCGCCCATGCATCTTTTCATGAGCGAGAATGCCGGCGCTAAAGGTCTTCCAAAGCTTAGCTGTGCCTGCTGGAAGCGCGTCCTTCGCTTTCGGTACGGTGTAGGTAATAGTCAGAAACGGAACCGCCGACACCAGCCGGCAACCATTACCCTCACGCTGATAATTGCGCCGCCATTTCAAATCGAAGTTGGTGTGAGCGATTGTCCCAACCACGCCCATACCACCAATCCGTGGGCCGTTCGCGCCGATGGATTCATAGAGTTCATGGCCGGTAGAACCCGAAACCGCATAGGTCTTCACCCGCTCCGTCGCCTTGACTTGCGCTAGTGCGGGGAAGGAGAGGGCAGTGAGGATCGCGGCTGCAAGGCCAAGCGGCAGACTTACCTTCACCGCCCCGGACGTCCCGTCTTGGACTTGCGGCGCTTCTGCTTGGCGACATCGGTCGGGTCTTCATAGGAACCGACGCCAATCTTGGCGCGGATCAGGGGGCGAACATCGTCGGCGCTGCCCGGCACCGGCTTTTCCGGCTTGGTGCCTTCCACCGGCTTCTCGGTGCGCCTCACCGTCATCTCGTCCAGCGAGTTCTTGCGGAACAGCGAACGCGACACGGCGCCGGCCGGGGTCGCTGTGTCTGTTCCAGGACCCATATTGTCGAGGTCGGGTTTGGCAAACAGCGACTTGCCGGTTTCCTCGTCCACGGTGCGATGCAGCGCCCGGCCCTTGTTGTGCTTGCCCTTTTCGCGGCCCGAAGCCGGGCTTTCATATTCCACCGTACGCGCGAGCGGATCGTCCGAGATGGCAAGTTCGGCTTCGCGCAGGCGCTTGATCTCGTCGCGGATGCGCGCGGCCTTTTCGAAGTCGAGATCGGCCGCGGCGTTGCGCATTTCCTTCTCGAGATGATCGAGATGCGCCTTGAGATTGTTGCCGACGAGGTTGTTGGAGCCGCCCTTTTCCTTCGCGCCAGGGATTTCTGCGCGCACATGATCACGCTCGTAAACCGAGTCCAGAATATCGGCGATGTTGGACTTCACGCTTTCCGGCGTGATGCCGTGCTCGGCATTATAGGCCAGCTGCTTTTCGCGGCGGCGGTTGGTTTCCTCCATCGCCCGCGTCATCGAGCCGGTGATCTGGTCGGCATAGAGGATGACCTTGCCGTCCACGTTGCGCGCCGCACGGCCGATGGTCTGGATCAGCGACGTTTCGGAGCGCAGGAAGCCTTCCTTGTCGGCATCGAGGATCGCGACGAAGCCGCATTCGGGAATATCGAGACCTTCGCGCAGCAGGTTGATGCCGACCAGCACGTCAAAGGCCCCGAGCCGAAGGTCGCGCAAAATCTCGATGCGCTCCAGCGTGTCGATGTCGGAATGCATGTAGCGCACGCGGATACCCTGCTCATGCAGATACTCCGTCAGGTCCTCCGCCATGCGCTTGGTCAGCACGGTGCAGAGCGTGCGATAGCCGGCAGCCGTTGTTTCGCGGATTTCGCCCAGGACATCGTCGACCTGCGCCTTGGCGGGGCGAACCTCGACCGGCGGATCGATCAGACCGGTGGGACGGATCACTTGCTCGGCGAACACGCCGCCGGACTCTTCCATCTCCCAGCCGCCAGGCGTTGCCGAAACCGCAACCGAAAGTGGCCGCATCGCGTCCCATTCCTCGAAGCGCAGCGGACGGTTGTCCATGCACGAGGGCAGGCGGAAGCCGTATTCGGCCAGCGTCGCTTTGCGCCTGAAGTCGCCGCGATACATGCCGCCGATCTGCGGCACGGTCACATGGCTCTCGTCGATGAACACCAGCGCATTATCCGGGATGTATTCGAACAAGGTCGGCGGCGGATCGCCCGGCTGGCGGCCGGTGAGATAGCGCGAATAGTTCTCGATGCCGGCGCAGGAACCGGTCGCTTCCAGCATTTCCAGATCGAACCGCGTGCGCTGTTCCAGCCGCTGCGCTTCCAGCAAACGGCCGGCACGCTCCAGCTCGACAAGGCGGCCCTGCAGCTCTTCCTTGATCGACTTGATCGCCTGGTTCAGCGTCGGGCGCGGCGTCACATAGTGCGAGTTGGCGTAGATCTTGACCGACTTCAGCTCACCGGTCTTCTTGCCGGTGAGCGGGTCGAATTCCATGATGCTTTCGATCTCGTCGCCGAACAAGGAGATGCGCCAAGCGCGGTCTTCCAAGTGGGCCGGAAAGATCTCGATCGTATCGCCGCGCACGCGGAATGAGCCGCGCACGAAGTTGATGTCCTGCCGCTTGTATTGCTGCGCCACGAGGTCGGCGAGCAATTGCCGCTGGTCCAGGCGATCGCCGATCGTCATCTGAAACGTCATGGCCGTATAGGTTTCGACGGAGCCGATACCGTAGATGCAGGACACCGACGCGACGATCACCACATCGTCGCGCTCCAGCAGCGAGCGCGTCGCGGAATGGCGCATGCGGTCGATCTGTTCGTTGATCGACGACTCCTTCTCGATGAAGGTGTCGGTGCGCGGCACATAGGCTTCGGGCTGGTAGTAGTCGTAGTAGGAAACGAAATACTCGACGGCGTTCTCCGGGAAGAACTTCTTGAACTCGCCGTAGAGCTGCGCCGCCAGCGTCTTGTTGGGCGCGAGGATCAGCGCGGGGCGCTGCGTTTCGGCGATCACCTTGGCCATGGTGAAGGTCTTGCCAGAGCCGGTGACGCCGAGCAGCACCTGCGTGCGGTCGTTCTGCTGCACGCCTTCCACGAGATCCTTGATCGCCGTCGGCTGGTCGCCCGACGGCTTGAACTCGGTCTGCATCTTCAGCGTGATGCCGCCTTCGGATTTTTCCGGCCGATGGGGGCGGTGCGGCGTCCACAGCACACCGTTCTTATGCAGGGGATTGCCACTCTCGATCAGCGCCGACAGGGCCGCCACCGTGGCGGTCACGCCGGATGAATTCAGCGACGACGCGTCTTCGAGGCTGATAT
The DNA here is from genome assembly GCF_032053605.1 of Tianweitania sp. NCBI lineage: Bacteria > Pseudomonadati > Pseudomonadota > Alphaproteobacteria > Hyphomicrobiales > Phyllobacteriaceae > Tianweitania > Tianweitania sp. The sequence goes on along the minus strand of NZ_DAMBUH010000057.1, from coordinate 4,399 downwards.
CCATGCCGGCAACGGGATTGAGCCCCGCCGCCGCACGCTCCTTCGGCGTCGCCGCGCCACCCATGGAGGTGCCACGCGCCGACTTAGTCGCTGCCGACGAGCGCTCGGGGACTTTCTTGGCCGCCTTACTTCCACCCTTGACGGGAGAGGCGGCGCGCGACGCAGGGAAGGAGTTTGTGGAGACGTCGTTACCCCCACCCTCTATCCCTCCCCTCAAGGGGGAGGGTGACGTCACTGCCGCGCTTCCCTGTGTGACGTCTACATCAAGCGTCTCGCTCTCCGATTTCCCCTCCCCCTTGAGGGGAGGGGTACGGGGTGGGGGTGCAGCAGAAGCCTCACGCTCCGCGTTCTCCGCCTCCTTCTCGATCTGAGCAGCCCAGTCGCTGATCGATCCGCTCAACGGCGTGCCCGTCAGCTCCATCTGCGGTGCTTCGCCGAAACCGTCGCGCGCGGCATCGTCGGCGGCATCGACCGGCCCTTCGGCGGCATCGATCGTGTCGTCCGGCGCTCGCCCGCGATGCAGCGGTTCGGACGCATCAAGAAAGTCGGTCAGCGGATTGCCGCGCTTCTTCGGACCCGAAGGCGCTTTGAGAGACGGTGAATTGGCCATGCCGACAATATGGTGAGAGTCCCCTTGAAGGGGAAGAGGGTCCGGCGTCCACCTGTGCGGCAGCGTGGTCCTGCTGACAGAAAGGCGTCGGCACTGTCGGCAAGAAACAAACTCGCCTTGCAGCCGTTGGGGAGGCACCTGCAACCCAAGGAGCGTCTTCATGGCCAGCCTGAAAGCCTTCGCCCTCAACTGTTCGCTCAAGGCCTCGTCAAACGAGGAAAGCTCTTCCACCGAGAAGCTCGTCTCGGACCTCTTCAAGGCCTTCGAGAAGGTCGGCGTGTCCTGTGAGGTCGAACGCGCGCTCGACCACGACATTAAGCCGGGTGTGGAAAGCGACATGGGTGAAGGCGATCAATGGCCGCCTCTGCGCCAGAAGATCCTCGACGCAGACATCTTCGTTCTGGCAATGCCGATCTGGCTCGGCCAACCCTCTTCGGTCGCCAAACGCGTGATGGAACGCATGGACGCCTTTCTGGAAGAAACCGACGACCGGGGCCGGATGCCGGCAGCCGGCAAAGTAGCCGTGGTTGCCGTCGTCGGCAATGAAGACGGCGCGCACCATGTTCATGCCGATGTCGGCTTCACCATCCCCGCCAATGCCGGCGCTTACTGGGTCGGCGAAGCCATGGGCTCCAAGGAATACAAGGAGTTCAAGTCACCGCCGGAAAAGGTGCAGCAGACCATCGACATGCTGGTGTCGAATGCTGCGCATCTCGCCAAGATCCTGAAAAATGCGGGTTATCCCGGCGTGGATTCGTAGAAACGCATGCTAGAACGTGATCCTGTCACAAAAACCGGCTAAGGGATCGCTGGTTTAAAAAGACACAAGGATCGAATCGATGAAGATTGCCGTTCTGGGTGGTGATGGTTTCGTCGGCTGGCCCACTTCGCTGCACCTTTCGGAGCAGGGCCATGAGATCCACATCCTCGACAATCTGTCGCGCCGCTGGATCGACACGGAGCTCGGCGTCCAGTCGCTGACGCCGATGGATTCGATCCAGGAACGCACACGCATCTGGCATCAGGAAACCGGTCGCCGCATCCATTTCCACCTCATCGATCTCGCGCGCGATTATGAAGTGCTGAAAAGCTGGCTGGCCGAAAACAGGCCGGACGCGATCGTGCATTTCGCCGAGCAGCGCGCCGCGCCCTATTCCATGAAGTCGGACCGGCACAAGAACTACACGGTCAACAACAACGTCAACGCCACGCATAACCTGCTAAACGCCATGGTAGAGATCGGGCTCGACGCCCATCTCGTTCATCTCGGCACGATGGGCGTTTACGGCTATTCCACCGTTGGTGCCGCGATTCCCGAAGGCTATCTGCCGGTCGGCATCGAGACCATGTCGGGCGAAACGGTCAGCCAGGAGATCCTGTACCCCTCCAATCCCGGCTCGATCTACCACATGACCAAGTGCCTGGATCAGCAGCTGTTCCAGTTCTACGCCAAGAATGACGGCGTGCGGATCACCGACCTGCATCAGGGCATCGTCTGGGGCACGCATACGGAGCAAACGCGCCGGCACGATCAGCTGGTCAACCGCTTCGATTATGATGGCGATTACGGCACGGTGCTGAACCGCTTCCTGATCCAGGCGGCGATCGGCTATCCGCTGACCGTTCATGGCGTCGGCGGGCAGACCCGCGCGTTCATCCACATCCAGGATTCCGTGCGCTGCATCGAACTGGCGCTCAACAATGCGCCGAAGCGCGGCGACCGGGTCAAGATCTTCAACCAGATGACCGAAACGCACCGCGTGCGCGATCTCGCCGAACTGGTTGCCCGCATCGCCGGCGGCACGGTTGCCTATCTGCCGAACCCGCGCAAGGAAGCGGCCGAGAACGACCTGGTGGTCAAGAACGACCAGTTCCGGGCGCTGGGCCTCAATCCGATCACGCTGGAAGCCGGCCTCCTGTCGGAAGTCATGGATGTCGCCAAGAAGTATGCCTACCGCGTCGACCGCAGCCGCATCCCGGCGGTGTCGGCCTGGACAAAGGACATCGCGCCGACGCTGGAACATGACCCGGAAGGCAAGCGCCTGAAAAGCGTGAGTTGAGCGTTTTACCCTCCCCCTTGTGGGGAGGGTGGTGAACGCAGTGAGCCGGGTGGGGGTATGATGGCGAACGCAACGCTCACACCCGATCCACTTCGCGGATCGACCTTCCCCACAAGGGGGAGGGTAAGAACGCCATCGATGCCGCCAGAATGACGCCAGCCTTACGCTACGACGCAGTTGCGAACGCAGCCTATATCCGCCTTTCGGATGGGCAGATCCTGGAAAGTGAAGAGGTCTCCCCGAGGATCGTCCTGGATTATGATGCGCAGGGGCATATCGTCGGGATCGAGTTTCTCGATGCTAGGGCGCAGCTCTCGCAGGAGTTGCTTGCTGCTGCTGCCTAAGCGTAGAGCTTTCGCATGACCCGCTATGCCTTCGTCACCCTCGTCACCAACACCGACTACGCGCTCGGCGCGAGGGTCCTGCTGCGCTCCCTGAAGCGCACCGGCACCGCAGCCGATCTTGTCGTCCTCCATACCGGCGGCGTTTCAAGCGCTGATCTGGAGACGCTTGAGCGCGAAGGCGCCAAGCTGGTTCAAGCCGAGCTGCTGCCGACTTCAGACGCCTTCAACGAGCGCCATGCTCGCGCTAAACTGCACGGCGACGCGCCCTTTACCAAGGGCCGCAAGCCCGGCTTCCACACGCCGCTCGATAATTTCGCCAAGCTGCGGCTGTGGCAGCTCACGCAATACGAGACCGTCGTTTTCCTCGATGCCGATACGCTCGTGCTGCGGTCCATCGACCGGTTGTTCAACTATCCGGAATTTTCTGCAGCACCCAACGTGTATGAAGGCCTCAGCGACTTCCACCGCCTGAATTCCGGCGTGTTTGTCGCGAAACCCTCCAGCATGACCTTTGATGCCATGTTGTCCCGACTGGATGAACCCGACACCTTCTGGCGCCGTACGGACCAGACTTTCCTGGAAACCTATTTCCCGGGCTGGCAGGGTCTGCCGGTGTTTGACAACATGCTGCAATATGTCTGGTTCAACATGCCGGATCTGTGGAACTGGAAGGCGATTTCCGTGTTGCACTTTCAGTACGAGAAACCCTGGGAGATCGACCATCCCAAGGCGGACCGGCTGAAACCGCTTATCGACCTTTGGCAAGCGTTCCGCATGGGCGCGGCCATTCCGGACATCGATATGCTTCCAAATCCGAGCTCGAATTCGACCGCGCAATGACATTCCCGATCTCGGTTGTTTCCGGCGGAACCGGCTTTGTCGGCCGCTTCATCGTCAACGGTTTGATCGAGGCGGGGCATCATGTGCGCGTCATCGGCCGCCATGCGCCGCATCGCGGCGACTTCGTCGGGCCGGTCGCCTTCATGACCGCCAGCCTCGGCGACGAGATCGACTGGTCGCCGGCCTTCAACGGCGCCAGCAATTTCATCCATGCCGCCTTCGATCATCTGCCCGGCCACTTCCGCGGCGGCGAGGGCGATGATCCAGAAGGCTTCAAGGTCCGCAATATCAACGGCACCGAAGCCCTCTTCAAGGCAGCCAAGGCAGCCAAGGTCGCGCGCACCATCTTCCTGTCAACCCGCGCCGTTTACGGCACCCAGCCGCCCGGCAAGGTGCTGGACGAAGACACCCGTCCCCATGCCGACACGCTTTACGGCGAAGTAAAGCTTGCCGGCGAGCGCCGCTTGCAGGCACTGGCGGACGAGGTGTTCACCACCACCTCGCTGCGCGTCACCGGCGTTTATGGCCCCGCCGTGGCTGGTCGC
>NZ_DAMBUH010000056.1:0-21959 GCF_032053605.1 Tianweitania sp. | reverse complement strand
GCCCTGCGCGAACCAGGCCTGGCCGAGGATGATGGTGGAGCCGGCGGCGATGAAGTTGATGGCGACGCCCGACACGATCTGGTTGCCGCGATGGGTGATGGACGCAAAACCGTGCACCAATGCCAGCGCCACGGCCACCACGATCGCCATGCCGAGGCCGGCCCAGGCCGAACCGGTGACAAAGGCCGCAGAACCGGCAGCGAACGCACCGGCCAGCATCTTGCCTTCCAGCCCGATGTCGAAAATGCTGGCGCGCTCGGAATAAAGGCCGGCAAGGCAGGCGAGCAGCAGCGGAATCGACAGGCGGATCGTTGAGTCGAGGACAGTGACGAGGGTGGCGAAGAACTCCATTACGCGCGGCCCTCTTTTGCGGCGACGACCGGCTTGCCAGCGCCCAGGCTGGCGAAGAAGGTCTGTATCGCCGGCCGGAACATGTGTTCGAGCGCACCCGCAAACAGGATCACCAGTCCCTGGATCACCACGATCATGTCGCGGCTGATCGCGGGCATTTCGAAAGCGATTTCCGCACCACCCTGATACAGCATGCCGAACAGGATGGCCGCCGGCACGATGCCAACGGGATGCGAACGGCCCATCAGCGCCACTGCGATGCCGACAAAGCCGGCACCCGTCACGAAATCGAGCTGCAGCCGGTTCTGCGCGCCCATCACCGGGTTCAGCGCCATCATGCCGGCCAGCGCGCCGGAGATCATCATGGTGATGATGATGATCCGGGCTTCACCGATGCCGGCGTAGCGCGCAGCCTTCGGCGAATGACCCTGCGTGCGGATTTCATACCCAAGCTTGGTGCGCCAGATCAGCACCCACACGCCGAAGGCAGCTGCGAGTGCGAGAAGAAAGGAGATGTTGAAGGGCGCGGAGCGAATGCGCGCGCCAAACAATTCGATGATCCAGTTGAGCTTCGGCAACTGCGCGCCTTCGGCAAAGGCGCGCGTTTGCGGCGCCATCTGGCCAAGCGGCTTCAACACGTCAACCAGCAGGTAGACCATCAAACTGGCGGCGATGAAGTTGAACATGATCGTCGTGATGACGATATGCGAGCCGCGCTTGGCTTGCAGATAGGCTGGGATCAGCGCCCACAGAGCCCCCGCCAATCCCGCACCGATCACCGCCAGCGGAAAGTTGACCCACCACGGGAACACACCATCGAGGTTCAGCGCCACCAGCACGACGCCAAGCCCGCCGACATAGGCCTGCCCCTCGCCGCCGATATTGAACAGCCCGCCATGGAAAGCGACCGCGACGGCAAGGCCGGTGAAGATGAAGCTCGTGGCATAAAACAGCGTATAAGCAATATTCTGCCCCCGCCCAAACGCGCCTTCCACCATGATGGCCGCAGCCCGAAACGGGCTTTCGCCGACGAGCAGCACCACGAGCCCGGCGACGGCGAAGGCGACGATGAGGTTGATGAGCGGGATCAGGCCATAGTCGACCCATCGCGGGAGTTTGGCGTAGGGGACGCTCATGGCAGTGCCTCTGCGGGGCGCTCGTAGCGCGTAAGCCGTTCGGACAACGTGCCCGTGTGCAGTTCGAACATGTGGTTGTCCAAGTCGTAGAAATACAGGGAACGTCCTTCGCCTTCCACCCGTGGGCGAGGCGGGCGGATGTCGAGGCCGAGTTGCTTTACGCGCTGCGCGTAGCGGTCGAAGTCGGCTTCGTCGATCTTGAAGGCGATGTGATTGTAGGTGCGGGTGGGAAGCGGCTCGCCTTCCATGATCGCGATCCAGAGATCGCCGATCAGGAAGAACTTTTCGCGCGAAACAGAGAAGGTGTCGTCGCCACTCGCATAGATTTCGCGCGCGTCCAAGACCTCGGTGAGGATGGTTGTCATCCGCTCGAGATCGCGGGTGACGAAGGTCATGTGCGACAGGCCCTGGATCACTCCGCCGCCTCCCGCCGTTCCACGCCGGCCATCAGCAAGCCGAGTTCCCCTTCGCCCGCTTCCCCATCGCGTTCCCCGACGATGCGACCGTCGAACATCACGAGGATGCGGTCGGACAGGGAGCGGATTTCGTCGAGTTCGACCGAAACGAGCAGCACCGCCTTGCCGGCGTCGCGCATGGCGATGAGGCGTTTGTGGATGAATTCGATGGCGCCGACATCGACGCCGCGAGTCGGCTGGCCGACGATGAGGACGCCGGGGTCTTTTTCGATCTCGCGGGCGAGCACGATCTTTTGCTGGTTGCCGCCGGAAAAATTCGCCGTTTTCAGGTGCGGATTTGCCGGTCGGATGTCGTAATTCCGGATTTTTTCCTCCGCATCCGCCCGAATTGCGGAGCGATTCAGGAAGAAACCGGTGAGATATTGCTTGTGGTCGTGGTAGCCGAGGATGGCGTTTTCCTGTTCCTCATAGGCAAGCACGAGGCCGACATGGTGACGGTCTTCCGGCACATGGGCGAGGCCGCGATCGCGCAACTCGCCGGGATCGGCAGTGCCGGTAACGTCGATCGGCTCCCCATCGAGGAGCACTGTGCCGGACAGGGCCTTGCGCAGGCCGGCGATGGTTTCGATCAGTTCGGACTGGCCGTTGCCGGCGACGCCCGCGATGCCGACGATCTCACCGGCGCGGACTTCGAAGGAGACGTCCTTCACCATCTCGACCTTGCGGGCATCGCGGACCGTCAGGTTCTTCACCGACAGCTTCACCGCGCCGGGATTGGCGGGGCCTTTTTCCACGCGCAGGAGGACGCGGCGGCCGACCATGAGTTCGGCCAGTTCCTCGACGGTGGTTTCCGCGGTCTTGCGCGTCGCCACCATCGTGCCCTGGCGCATCACCGAGACATTGTCGGTGATCGCCATGATCTCTCTGAGCTTGTGGGTGATCAGGATGACGGTTTTGCCCTCTTCCTTCAGCCGGGCGAGGATGCGGAAGAGGTGGTCGGCTTCGGCGGGCGTCAGCACGCCAGTGGGTTCGTCGAGGATCAGGATGTCGGCGCCGCGATAGAGTGCCTTGAGGATTTCGACGCGCTGCTGAAGGCCGACGGCGAGATCTTCGACCACGGCATCGGGATCGACTTCGAGGCCATATTCTCGCTCAAGCCGTTTCAACTCGGCGCGGGCCTTGCTGATGCTGGTGTTGAGCAGCGCATTGCCTTCCGCACCCAGGATGATGTTCTCCAAGACGGTGAAGTTGTCGACCAGCATGAAGTGCTGGTGCACCATGCCGATGCCTGCGGCGATCGCATCGTTGGGCGTCTTGATCGAGGCCTTGGTGCCGTTGACGAGGATGTCGCCGCGGTCGGCCTGGTAGAAGCCGTAGAGGATCGACATCAGCGTGGACTTGCCTGCGCCGTTTTCGCCGATGATGCCGTGAATGGTGCCGCGGGGGACGTCGAGATGGATGTCGCGATTGGCGTGGACGGGTCCGAAGCTCTTGTTGATGCCGATGAGCTGGATCGCGGCGTTCGCCATGCGTGGTTCCCGATTTCCGGATGGTTCTTGTTGTTATCAGGAATAACCGCCGGCGGCGACCGTTCCATCAGGCCCTGCCGGACGGGCTCGACGGTTCCACTCTCGACAAATGCGGAGCGGATTGTCAATTTCCCGATATGACAATTCAAAGCTTCCGCTTCCACACCGCCCCATCCCTTATCTTCGAACCCGGCAGCGCCGCGCGGCTAGGCGAAATCTCCGCACCGCGGCTCGGCGAGACGATCCTCTTCGTGACCGATTCCGGCCTGCGTAAGCTCGGCCTCTGCGATCCGGCGCTCGCGTCGCTGGAAGCGGCCGGCGTCGCGGTCACGATCTTCGATCAGGTGGAAGCCGATCCGTCGCGCAAAACGCTGGAAGCGGCCGTTGCGGCAGGGCGAAACGCGCATGTCAGCGGCGTGATCGGATTTGGCGGCGGGTCTTCGCTGGATGTTGCCAAGCTCGCGGCCTTGTTGCTGGGCTCGAATGAAGATCTCGATCAGGCCTGGGGCGTAGGGCAGGCCAAGGGACCACGCTTGCCGCTGATCCTCGTGCCAACCACGGCGGGAACGGGGTCGGAAGTGACGCCGGTTTCGATCATCACGGTGGGTGAGGAGGAAAAGCGTGGCGTGTCGTCGCCGCTGATCCAACCCAATATCGCCCTGCTCGATCCCGATCTGACGCTCGGCCTTCCGCCGGCGATCACGGCAGCAACCGGCATCGATGCCATGGTGCATGCGATCGAAGCCTATGCCTCCACCAGCGCCAACAACAATCCGCTGTCGAAGACGCTCGCTCGCGAGGCGTTGCGACTGCTCGGCGCCAACATTGAAAACGCGGTGACGAACGGGTCGGATACCGGAGCGCGCTCGGCCATGCTGCTCGGCTCCATGCTGGCCGGCCAAGCCTTTGCCAATTCGCCGGTGGCGGCCGTGCATGCGCTGGCCTATCCAATCGGCGGTACGTTCCATGTGCCGCATGGCTTAAGTAACGCGCTGGTTCTGCCGCATGTGCTGCGCTTCAACGCGCCGGATGCCGCGCATCTCTATGCCGAGATCGCCGGCGACGCTTTTCCGGAACTCGTGGATGAACCAAGCACGCAAGGGAAAACCGCCGGCTTCATCGACGCGCTGGCCGCACTGTCGAAGCGGCTTGGCCTGCCCCAGCGTTTGCGCGATGTCGGCATTACGGAAGCGGATCTGCCGAAGCTTGCATCCGACGCGATGAAGCAGGGCAGGCTGCTCGTCAACAATCCGCGTCCGGTCACCGAAAGCGCTGCTCTGGCGATCTACAAGGCGGCGTTCTGATGGCGGAAGGCAGTTTGCGCGGGGCCTACAAGACCTTCCGCACCATTCCCACCCGCTGGATGGACAACGACATTTACGGTCACATGAACAATGTCGTGCATTATTCGCTGTTCGACACGGCGGTGAATGGCTGGCTGATCGAGCAGGGCGTGCTTGATCTTAAAAGCGGCGACCAGATCGGGCTCGTGGTGGAAACGGGCTGCCGTTATTTCGGCGAGATCGCTTTTCCCGATGTGGTGCATGCGGGATTGCGGGTCGCCAAGCTCGGCACATCCTCCGTGCGCTATGAGGTCGGCCTGTTCCGCAATGATGAGCTGACTGCTGCGGCGGAAGGCTTCTTCGTGCATGTCTATGTCGACCGGGAAACGCGGCGGCCCAAGTTGCTAAACGACCGGCTGCGCACCACTTTGGAGACGATCGCCTCATGACCGCCAGCGACCAGGAGCGTATCGTCGATCTCGAACGCATCGCTGCCGAGCAGGATCACGTGATCCAGGAACTGTCCGGCGAGATTGCCGAGCAATGGAAGGTGATCGAGGGTCTGCGCAAGAAGCTTGACCTACTGACCGACCGCTTCCTCGAAGTGGAAGAACAGACCGCGCCGGAAATCGCTGTGACCAAGCCGCCACACTGGTGAATCTGAACATCTGTTCAGGAACCAGCGAGCGAGTCCGTCGTTAAACCGTCACATAGGTTAGGTTCGCAAGGCGGCTCCCATGATCGAAGATTGCAGACTGATCGATACGACACTGGCTCCTTCGGTTGATGTGCGGGTGCGTAACGCGCGCTTGGCAGCTGCCGCCGAACCGCTGGGGTCTTCCGCCGGTCAAGTCATTGCATTTTCTCGGAATGCACCCGTTTCTTCGCTCGACTGGGCTGACATCGATCAAACCGATGCTGTGATCGTCGACACGCAGTGGCGTCGTCGCACAGCCGGATTGAAGAAGCTGGGCCAAAAAAGCAGCCGCAGCCTGCGCGTGATGTGGCCGGCCAATGATCGTGGGCGCGGTCCGGTCGCCGAGATGAAGAGCACGCTTCCGCTTCATATTCTGACAGGTGCTGTCGTTGCCTTCGGGACGGGCCTAGTTATGGCAGGGGTTGGAAGTCTGGTGACGCATCCGGAATTGTTGCCGACGGTAACCGCCTGGTTTGGCTGAACAAGGCTTGTCGGATCGCTCCGATCCGACGGCACACATCCACCATGAAAAACGCCGCCGGATCGGGTGATCCGGCGGCGTTTTTGTTTTGGCTTTGATCGTACGATCAGTAAGGGCAGGCGTTGTCCGACATGTAGTCGTGAACCTGAATTGCGCCGGATACGATGTCGGCCTTGGCCTTCTCGACCGCAGCCTTCATCTCTTCGGTGACGAGCTTCTCGTTGTTCTCGTCCATGGCGTAATCCACGCCACCTTCCTTGATGCCGAGATTGTTGATGCCCGGCTTGAAGGTGCCGTTCTTGGCGTCGTTGAAGGCGTTGTAAACGGCAACGTCGACGCGCTTGACCATGGAGGTCAGGATCTTGCCGGGCTGCAGCATGTTCTGGTTGGAATCGACGCCGATGCCGAGCTTGCCGGCATCCGCCACCGCCTGCAGCACGCCGATGCCGGTGCCGCCGGCCGCATGATAGATCACGTCAGCGCCCTGGCCGATCTGCGACTTGGCGATTTCGCCGCCCTTGGTCGGATCGTTCCAGGCAGCCGGCGTGTCGCCGGTATAGTTCTGGATCACTTCGGTTGCGCCTGCAGCCTTGGCTCCGCCCACGAAGCCGCAATCGAATTTGCGGATCAGCGGGATGTCCATACCGCCGACGAAGCCGACCTTCTTGGACTGGGAGGCCTGCGCGGCCATGATGCCCACGAGATAGGAGCCTTCCTGTTCCTTGTAGACGATCGACTGCACGTTCGGCGCATCGACCACGGAATCGATGATGGCGAAATTGACCTCCGGGAACTCGGGCGCGATAGCCTCGAGGGTCGAGGTCCAGGCAAAGCCGATCGCCACGATCGGGTTGCGGCCATCTTCGGCGAAGCGGCGCACAGCCTGCTCGCGCTGTGCTTCGTTGGAGATCTCGAACTCGACATAGTTGATGCCAGTCTCGCCCTTGAACTTCTCGGCGCCATGATAGGACGCTTCGTTGAAGGACTTGTCGAACTTGCCGCCGAGATCAAACATCAGCGCCGGCGCAATCTCTTCCTGCGCAAGCGCAGGAACGCTCAGCGCGGTCGCGGTCAGCAGGCCTAGAAGGAAAGATTTCATCGTGTCCGCACCCCTGTCGGTTTTGCTTGGATGACTGCCACGAGCCTGCGCCAGACAGCGCTGAGGGCTCGCGGCAGATAACAGGGTCATGCCCCGCTTGGGGCCCAATGTTGCACGCGAAAGGGCGAATTTCACGTGCAATTTTGCCGCTCTACCGGGATGGTGAGCAGAACGTTCTACTCGGCAGCTTGCGCCATGCCGACGCATTCGACGCCGGTGCCACGCAAAGCGCAATAACCGCCGGGGTTCTTGGCGAGATATTGCTGGTGCTCTTCTTCGGCAAAATAGAACACCGGCGCCGGCTCGATTTCCGTGGTGATCTCGCCGAAGCGCGAAGCCGCCAAGCCCTGCTGATAGGCAGTGCGCGAAGCGATCGCGGCCTGAAGCTGCGCATCGGTGGTGGCATAGATCACCGAGCGATAGGTTGTGCCGACATCGTTGCCCTGGCGCATGCCTTGCGTCGGATCGTGATTTTCCCAGAAGATCTTGAGAAGTTCGGGGAAGGTGATCTTGGTGGGATCATACACCACCCGCACCACCTCGGCCTGTCCGGTAAAGCCGGTGCAGGTTTCGCGATAGGTCGGGTTGGGCGTAATGCCGCCGGCATAGCCGACCGAGGTCAGGTAAACGCCGGGCGTTTGCCAGAACAGGCGCTCGGCGCCCCAGAAGCAGCCCATGCCGAAATAAACGGTTTCCAGCCCTTCCGGCAGTTCGCCCTTGAGCGGGATATGCGACACGTAATGGTTATGCGCGGTGGGAATGGGCTGTTCACGGCCGGGCAGCGCATTGGCCGCCGTCGGCATCGTGGTCTTCTTGTTCAGGAGATCGCTGATGGAAAACATGGATATGCCTTTCCTCGGGTGATGCAGCCGCGAGCGGCCGGGTCATGGGTGATAAGTCTGTTTCAAACTGAGCCTTAGGCGCACAACGCGTCAGGCCGTTCCTGCGATCCGTCCCGGCCGAGGCTTTGGTTTGCGACCGAGCGCGTAAAACAAAAGCGCGATCACGCCGAAGACGAGAAAGCCGGGAAGGCCAAGCACCGGGACGAACGCCCAGTCCCAGGCGGGCGCGCCAAGATGCGTCTTAACCCAGCTTTCCGCCGCTTCCGCGCCCGCTGGTGCGGTTCGCAGCCAGCTTGTCATAAGCGGTGTGACTTGCAACGACGAGGCCGCGATCGTGCGCGCTGCATCGCCTACCGCCAAGATCACGGCCAGCGCGAGCGCCAAGGCCGAAAGCAGGCGAAAAACGAAGCGGATGGGGCGCAAACAAAGCTCCGATCGTGGGTTGCTGGTGTTGCCTAGAGATAAGCATGGCGGCAGCGTCGCGCAATGTCGGCCTGCTTCATGTTGCCATTGGAAGGGCTTGGCCAAGAAGGCTGAACAGAACGCATCGAACACCCTTGGCATTCGCCGGTTAATCGACTAGGAAGCGCGCGTCCTCGGATGTTGCGCCTCGCGCCGACAGTTCGAAGACCGTGGAGAGGTGGCCGAGTGGTTGAAGGCGCACGCCTGGAAAGTGTGTATACGGGAAACCGTATCGGGGGTTCGAATCCCCCTCTCTCCGCCAGCATTTCTGGCACGTGCTATTTGGCACGCACGGCTTTTTTGAAGCAGTCCTTTTCAAATTTCTAAGAACACATAACCGGTCTGGCCTGCCCGTCGAGGCGAGGCTCCTTTGCTCGTCTTGAAAGAAAATCATGCGTTCAACAAAGACGTTTACCACCCATATCCTGATCGCGATCATCACGCTTGCTTTGCTGCTGGTGATCCCCTTCCTGTTCCGCTCGCAGGAAATGCGCGAATTTTACATCAGCGAAGGCGGGCCGGTGCAGATCTTCTCGGCGGCCGGTTATGTCGTCGTGATCGTGCTTTTGATGCGCGAGATGACGTGGGCTGAACTCTCCGACAACTGGCCGCTGGTGGTCGTGCCGCTCGCAATGTGCCTGCGCGAAATGGATTTCCACGCCCATTTCACCACCTACAGCATCACCAAGACCACGCTGTACGTGTCGCCGGATGTGCCGATCATCGAGAAGCTGTTCGGTATCGTCGTGTTCGTTCTGCTCGGCATCACCGCCGTCGTGCTGGTGAAGAAGCATTTGCGGCTCTTCCTCGAAGGTCTGCGCCGCGCAAGCCCGGTGGCGATCGCAGTCGCGTTGGGCGCTTTTTGCGCCGTATTCTCCAAGGTGCTGGATGGCTTTTCGTCCAACCTGCAGGTGATCGGCGTGTATGTGCAGCCGACCTATCTGTCGGTTGTGGCCGAGGAGGTTCTGGAACTGGGCATTCCCGTGTTCTTTGCTATCGCCGCCTTTGCCGCTTTCCCCGCTCGCGGATCGCTGCGCCAGCTTTAAGGCACGGAGTTGCCAGCCGAGGGCAATCGACGCTAAGCCAATCGAAGCATGATCAGTCCCGATCCCTTGGCCAATTGCTGGGGATCGGAAGCTTCGAGGGTGAACACGGATGGCGACCGGGCAGCGGCTCCAAAACAAGCGCATCCTGCTGATCATAGGCGGCGGTATCGCTGCCTATAAGGCGCTCGACCTCATCCGCCGTTTGCGCGAGCGCGGCGCGAGTGTGCGGGCGGTGATGACATCCGCCGCACAGCACTTCGTAGCGCCACTGGCTGTCGGTGCGCTGACGGCCGATCATGTGTTCACCGACCTGTTCGACCGCCAGGACGAACAGGATGTCGGCCATATCCGGCTGGCGCGCGATTGCGATCTGATCGCCGTCGTGCCGGCGACAGCCGATCTGATGGCCAAGCTCGCCCATGGCCATGCCAATGATCTCGCATCAGCCGTGCTTCTGGCCACAACCAAGCCCGTTCTAATGGCGCCGGCGATGAACCCGGCGATGTGGAGCCACCCCGCTACCCGCCGTAACCGCGAAACGCTGGCGGGTGACGGCGTACACTTCATCGGCCCCAACAAGGGCGAGATGGCGGAAAAGAACGAGGCGGGCGAGGGACGCATGGCCGAGCCGCTGGAGATTGCCGCCGCCGTCGAAAGCCTGCTGGATGGAGGGCAAAAGCCGCTCACCGGCCGCCGCATCATCGTGACATCCGGTCCGACGCATGAGCCGATCGATCCGGTGCGCTATATCGCCAATCGCTCTTCGGGCAAGCAGGGTCACGCAATTGCAGGCGCCTTGGCGCGGCTTGGCGCCGATGTGCAACTCGTGTCCGGACCGGTGACAATCCCCGATCCTATTGGTGTCCACACCACCCACATCGAAACGGCGCGCCAGATGCAAAGCGCGGTGGAAGCGCTGCTGCCGGCCGATGCGGCTGTGATGGTGGCGGCGGTTGCCGACTGGCGCACGGACGCGGAATCCGATCAGAAGATCAAGAAGGGTGCCGGCGGGCCGCCGACGCTGGCCATGGTGGAAAACCCGGACATTCTCGCCGGCATCGGCAAGCATGCGCGACGCCCTTTCCTGGTTGTCGGCTTTGCGGCCGAAACGCAGGATGTCAGCCAGAACGCCACCGCCAAGCTCGATCGCAAAGGTGCCGACTTCATCGTCGCCAATGACGTGTCGGTTGCGAGCGGGATCAATGCCGGCGGTGTCATGGGCGGGGCGCGCAACCGCGTGAAGATCGTCAGCCGCTCGGGCGTCGAGGAATGGCCGGAAATGGACAAAGCGCAAGTCGCCGAGCGTCTGGCCGAGTTGATCGCGCGCAGGCTGGAAACGATCACCGTTTAGGGCGGTACCGCCTTCCCGCATGAAAAAAGCCGGACGCGTGAGCATCCGGCTTTCGGCCTTGGGAGGCGTGTTCGTGTTTAAGCGGCGGGCTGCTTGGTTTTTCTGAGGTAAGGCAGCACGCGCTCGAAGCCGCCGAACTTCTCGTTGGCTTCATCGTCAGAAACGGCGGCGGTGATGATCACGTCGTCGCCATTCTTCCAGTTGGCGGGCGTCGCAACCTTGTGCTTGGCCGTGAGCTGAATGGAATCCAGCGCGCGCAAGATCTCGTCGAAGTTGCGGCCGGTGGTCATCGGGTAGGTCAGGATCAGCTTGATCTTCTTGTCCGGGCCGATGACGTAAACCGAGCGCACAGTCGCATTGTCGGCGGGAGTGCGGCCTTCCGAGGATGAGCCGGCATCCGACGGCAGCATGTCATAGAGCTTGGCGACTTCGAGGTTCTTGTCGCCGATCAGCGGGTATTCCACTGAGAAGCCGGTTGCGGTCTTGATGTCTTCCTTCCATTTGCCGTGGCTTTCGACAGGATCCACGGAAATGCCGATGATCTTGACGTTGCGCTCGGCGAACTTGTCCTGAAGGCCAGCCATCGTGCCGAGTTCGGTGGTGCAAACCGGCGTGAAGTTCTTTGGATGCGAGAACAGAATGCCCCAGCCATCGCCGATCCAATCATGGAAGTGGATCACGCCCTGCGTTGTTTCGGCGGTGAAATCCGGGGCGGTGTCGTTGATGCGAAGGCTCATCGGGCTCTCCTAGGCAATTTGGCGTGGCGGACAGGTTATCGACTGATCATAGGGCGAGCAGCGGAAAGGGCGAGGCAGAATGCTGCGTGACTGGGCATCGCTAGGTAGAACTTCCCTGTTTTTATGGGTGCTTGAAGAAAATCATTCCAACTGCGCCATGCGAGGTTTCGTCCTCTTGCCTCCCGGCTGGAGGCACGGCAACTCTACGCGCGCAGGTATCGCTGGAGTGGATGATGTCGGGAAATGTGGAACGGTCTGTTTTCGGCACGTTGAGCACTGGCCTAACGGTTGAGTGCGTCTCGCTGGCCTGGCCGGGCGGATTGGAAGTGCGCATCATCACGCTGGGCGCTGCGGTCCAGGCCTTGTTCGTGCCGGATGCGGCGGGCGAACGCGCCGATGTCGTGCTCGGCCATGACGATCCCGAGGACTACATGGCCGATCGCCAGTTCTTTGGCGCAACCATCGGCCGCTTCTCCAACCGCATCGCAGGTGCCCGCTTCCAGCTTGACGGAGAGGCGGTGCAACTCTTGGCCAACGAGGGCGCGAATGTGCTGCATGGCGGGCAGGAAGGCTTCGATCACAAACTTTGGACGATCGAGGATCTTGTCGCGGAGCCGGAGCCCTTCGTGCGCCTCAGCCTGGTCAGTCCGGACGGCGATCAAGGCTTTCCTGGTGCACTCAAGGCATCCGTCACCTACCGGCTCACGGCGCCAACCGAGCTGTCGATGACGTTCGAGGCCACCGCGGACCGCCCGACCGTGGTCGGCATGACCCATCACGGCTATTTCAACCTCGGCGGCGTCGAGCATCCGCACAGCGTGCTCGATCATCACCTTCATATCCCCGCCGAGCGTTTCCTGGCGGTCAAGGCGGGCCTTATTCCCGATGGCGAACCCCGCTTTGTTGACGGCACGCCGTTCGATTTCCGCCAGTCGAAGCCGATCGGCCGCGATTTGCGGCACGTGGACGAGCAGGTGCTGATCGCGCATGGCATCGACCACTGCTTCTGTTTGTCAGACCAAGCGAGCGAAGAACCGCGCTTGATCGCACGGCTGGAAGATCCGCATAGCGGCCGAGTGCTGGAGCTTCTGTCGGATCAACCCGGGCTGCAGTTCTATACCGGCAACATGCTGGATGGCAGTTGGGCCGGCAAGTACGGACAGATCGCGCGTCAAGGCGATGCGCTGTGCCTGGAGCCTCAGGCATGGCCGGACGCCCCTAACCGGCTGGATTTCCCGAGCGCTCGGCTCGATCCCGGTGAAACCTATCGACACCGGTCGATCTACCGCTTTTCCGCTGAAACAACCGGTGCGCGCTGAGCGCGTGGCGCATAATGCCGCAAGGGTAGGTGCGGCTGTCAGCGCATCATGCCACGTGCTAAGAACAGGCTGATGATCGAAGGTAGCATCAAACGGCGAAACGGCACGGCGCTTGTTCTGGCGTTGGTTCTGTCATGCGCAGTGCTGCTGCAATTCACGCTCGGCGCTTTTGCGGCCGGTGCTCTGGCGTCCGGGCCGCAGCGCGACATCTTCGGCAACCTGCTTTGCTTGAGCGAAGGCGGGCATCACAACCGAACTGCCGATCATGGCTCCGTGCCGGCTTGCTGCGGCGTCGGCTGTTTGTCCGCAGCTGTTGCCTCGGCACCCCCGCCGCAACATGGCTGGACGCTTCCGGTCAGGATCGCGTCCAGACTTGACCATGGCTTCGCCAAAGCGCCCGTGCTGCGGGTGAGTGCCGGGCACGCGCATCAACCGCGTGGCCCTCCGATCCTGGCCTGAGACAAACCGCTTCTCAGACCAATCAGCGCCGTCGGCGCTCCAGTCGGATACCCATCATGCATCTGTTTTTATCCTCGCCGCTGCGTGCGGCAGGCCTTGGCTTAGCTCTTCTACTGGCTGCCAGCCCCTTCGCCTCCGCCCACGAATACAAGGCCGGAACGTTGGACATCGGTCACCCTTGGTCGCGCGCGACGCCTCCCGGCGCCAAGGTGGCGGCCGGCTATCTCTCGATCAAGAACACCGGTGACACGGCCGATCGCCTCGTTTCCGTGTCGTCCGCCATTTCGGAGAAGGGCGAGATCCACCAGATATCGGTGGATTCCAGCACCGGCGTCATGACCATGCGCCCGGTTGAACGGGGGGTGGAAATTCCGGCCGGCGAAACGGTGATGCTTGAGCCCGGCAACTATCACCTGATGTTTGTCGGCCTCAAGCAGCAGGCCAAGCAGGGCGAGCGCTTCAAGGGCACGCTGGTCTTCGAGAAGGCCGGCTCGGTCGAGGTCGACTATGCCGTGGAAACCATCGGCGGAACGCCTGGCGGCAAGCCGGCGGCCGAGGGCGCCATGGATCATGGCAGCGTGGACCATGGTTCCATGGATCATGGTTCAATGGACGGGATGGACCACGGAGCGATAGAAGACGGCGTGGCCGACCATAGCGGCCACGCCAAGTAGCAGGTTCTATTCCGCGACGACCCCGGGCAGGGCGCCGGGGTCGAGCACCGCCAGTGCGCCGGGCAAGCTAGACGGCCCGTTGCGCGACGGCAGGAAAGCGTCGATCAGCTGCGCCACCTGTCCATCGCGCTGCTTGGAACTGTCGGCACCCATCACCACCACCACCAGCCGGCGGCCGCCGCGTGTGACCGACGTCGCGACATTGTAGCCGGACGCGCGGATATAGCCGGTCTTGATGCCGTCCACACCCTCGACGCCGCCGACCAAGCGGTTGTGCCCGCGGATGGTCTTGCCGCGGAATGAGAACTCGGTGACCGAGAAATAGCTGTAATATTGCGGGAACTGGCGGCGCAGCATGATGGCCAGCGTCGCCATGTCCTTCGGCGTCGTTACCTGCAGGGGGTCGGGCAGGCCGGATGCGTTCTGGAAGCGGGTGTCGCGCATGCCGATGGAACGCGCTCTGTCCGTCATCATCAGCGCGAACTGCTGTTCCGAGCCGCCGCCGAGGAACTCGCCGACCGCGGTCGCGACATCGTTGGCCGAGCGTGTCACCAGCGCCTTGATGGCCGAATCCACGTCGATGCCTTCGCCGGGCTTGAAGCCGATCTTCGTTGGCGGACGCGCGGCGGCGTAAGGGGACACGGGAATGATCGTGGTCTTGTTGATGCGCCCGCTCTGCATCTGCTCGAACAGCATATAGAGCGTCATCATCTTGGTCATGGATGCCGGGAAGCGCTGGCTGCCGTCTTCATAGCCGTAAAGCTTGCGCCCGCTCGTGGCATCCACGACGATCGCCGCATAGCGCTCTGACGCCAAAGGCGGCACAGCGGCGGCGTTCGGGGTGATCGCGGATGTGGTGCCGCCACTCGTAGTGCTGCAGGCGCCAAGCGCCAAAGCAAGCGGCAACACAAGGGCGGACAGGAAGAAGCGGCGAGTGGCTGAGTGCGGCAAGGGGGTCCTCCGGCGCGGCTGCGCCAGGCTTTGAAAAAGGAAGGCTGCGGCGATTTTCCCGCTTCGTGCCATGTCAGGCTTGCGCAGACAATGCGTTACCGGCCGTTGCCAAAGGATGAATGGCGCTGAAGCGCGGCCGCGGCCACAAACCTTCACTTCGTTGTCTACTTTAGAATAATTCTAAACTATTGATCCAATTGGACTTTTTGTCGCTGGCCGTTGACAGGAACGGTTCTCGCTGCAAAGATTACAACCAATCGCGTCATCCCGGCGCGCCTTTGATGTCTGGGCCTTGAACCCGGTTGATTGGAGGACTGATGTTTTTGAATGCCGCGCTTTTGCGTGCGGAAGGCCAGGCAGTGCGCTCCGGTGGAGGCGCGCGCTGATGCTGTCACGCCTCGCCGATCTCAACGGGCACAACGATCCCTATTTCGACCGCGCGCCGGAAAAGCTGGTGCTCGAAGGCTATCGCCGCATGATCGCCGGTTTCGAAACCGGCTCGATCGCGCCGTGGGAGCTGAGCTGGTCCTTGTATGAAGCGCTGCTCGGCGAGGTCGAAGCGCCGCGTGCCATCACCGACATGACGCGCTTCGTGCGGGCTTTGCGTAAGTGCGCATCCTGCCCGCTGCGTGCATTTCCATTCGGCGCCCATCATGTGTCGCGCGAGGAATGCCTGGCGCTCGGCCTCGTGGCTGGCCTGCAGCATGACGACAAGGACACGGCATCACTATGCGCCGGCGCCATGAGCTGCCCGCTGCGCTGCGGTGAGTTGGCTCGCGCGGCTGCACCGCTTGCCGAAACGCTGGCGCGGCTCGATCACACGCTTTTGCCGATCCCGCGCCGCGCGATCGAAGACATCATTGCGCGGTCGCAGCGGCCCGCAACCGTTCATTGAGGGGGAAGATATGACGCCGAAAACGGCCAGGCTGGCAGCCATCGCAGCAACAACCGTGCTGACGGCAGCGGTCTTTCTTCTCCCGGCCAATGCGGCGACGGACGAGAAGGCGGTTCTGACGACCTATGCGAATATCGCGCATGCCGTTTACGAGGACTCGCTGACCACCGCCAAGACGCTGGACGACAAGATCCACGCCTTCCTCGACAAGCCGTCCGACGCCACGCTGGACGCAGCCAAGCAAGCCTGGCTTGCCGCCCGCGCGCCCTACCAGCAGTCGGAAGCGTTCCGCTTCGGCAACCCGATCGTGGATGATTGGGAAGGCCGTGTGAATGCCTGGCCGCTGGACGAGGGCCTGATCGACTAGGTCGATGCCAATTACGGCACCGAGTCTGACGAAAACTCGCTTTATACCGCCAATGTCATCGCCAACCCCTCGATCAAGATCAACGGCGAAACGGTGGATGCCTCCAAGCTGACGCCGGAATTCCTGTCCGGCACGCTGCAGGAAGCCGGCGACATCGAGGCCAATGTGGCCACCGGCTATCATGCCATCGAGTTCCTGCTGTGGGGGCAGGACCTGCATGGCACGGAGGCCGGTTCGGGCGAGCGTCCTTATACCGACTACGACAAGGCCAACTGCACCAACAACAATTGTGAGCGCCGCGCCGAATATCTCGCTTCCGCAGCCGACCTCCTGGTGACCGATCTCGAGGAGATGGTGGCAAATTGGGCCGATGACGGCGAAGCGCGCAAGGCCGTGCTCGATGCCGATCCGAAAGCTGGTCTCTCGGTCATCCTCACCGGCCTCGGCTCGCTGTCTTATGGCGAACTCGCCGGCGAGCGCATGAAGCTTGGCCTCATGCTGCATGATCCGGAAGAAGAGCACGACTGCTTTTCCGATAACACCTACAATTCGCATCTGAACGACGCGCTCGGCATCCAGAATGTCTATCTCGGCCACTACAAGCGCCTGGATGGCAAGACGGTGGAAGGCTCCTCGCTGTCGTCGCTGGTGGCTGCGGCTGATCCTGCGGTCGACACCGAACTCAAGGCCAAGCTCGACACGACCAACGCCAAGATGAAGGCGATGGCTGATCGTGCAAAGGGAGGCGAGGCCTATGACCAGCAGATCGGCGAAGGCAACGCGGACGGCAATGCCACCGTGCAGGCCGCGATCGATGCGCTGGTGGATCAAACGAAATCGCTGGAACGCGCCGTCGCGGCGCTGAAGCTCGATGCCATTGCCTTTGAGGGCTCCGACAGTCTGGATGCTCCCGACAAGGTGTTTCAGTAAGCGCCTATGAGGGCGTGAGTTACCGTTTGCGGTTCAATGCTCCCGAACCGCAAACGGCGTACCGAGGGTGGCGCGTTCCGCGACGCGCCACGTCAGGGAATGGTGACGTGACATGCTTGTTTGCCATTGCAACATCATAACCGAGAAGGAGATCGAGACGGCGATCACCGAGCTTCTGGACATTGACGCCTGGCAGCTCATCGTCCCTGCGAAAGTTTACCACAGGCTCGCCAAGCGTGGCCGCTGTTGCGGCTGCTTCCCAAATGTGGTGGAAACGATCATTCGGGTTACCGAAAATTACCACGCGCGCACTGCAGGCGACGCGGGTGATGTCGTTTCACATCTGGATCGCGTGCGCGGATTGCGCGATCAATTCGGGAGCAATCGCAATGAAGGGCGAACCACAAGTCATCGAGCGGCTTAATGAGGCACTGTTCCTCGAGCTCGGCGCGGTCAACCAATACTGGTTGCATTACCGCCTTCTCGATGATTGGGGCTTCAAGAAGCTCGCCAAGAAGGAGCGTGCGGAAAGCATCGAAGAGATGCAGCACGCCGACAAGATCATCGAACGTATCATCTTCCTGGAAGGTCATCCCAATCTCCAGAAGGTCGGTCCTCTGCGCATCGGCCAGAACGTCAAGGAAGTGCTGGAAGCCGATCTCGCCGGCGAATATGACGCCCGCACCTCCTACAAGCGCTCGCGCGAAATCTGCTCGGAACTGGGCGATTACGTCACGAAGCAGCTGTTCGACGATCTGCTCAAGGACGAGGAAGGTCATATTGACTTCCTTGAAACCCAGCTCGACCTGTTCAACCGGATCGGCGAAGAGCGTTACGGCTTGCTCAACGCGGCTTCGGCCGACGAGTCCGAGTAACAATCGACATCGAGGCGGCGCTGAAACGCGCTGCCTCGGGTTTCGCGCGACCACAGTCAGCGCGGCCTTGCCGGCCATGGTGGGTTGAACGCCATCATGCGCCGATCGATTTTTCTTGTTCTTGCAGCCACGATGATGGCTGCCACGTCGGGTCTTGCCGGCTCTGCCGAGACGATCCCCGCTGTTCGGGATGATCTCACGCCCAAGGACCTCAAGCGCGTCCAGGCCGTCACCCGGCCAGCAACCGACTTCTCCAAGCCCGAAGACTTCGAGACGATGCAAGGCGGCGCCGGCACGTCCAAGAAACTGCCGAACCAGGATGCGTTTTCGCAACCGGCGGCCAACATAACCTTCGAGGAACAAGGCACCTTCAAGCTCGGCAACGGCATGTTCCGCAAGGTCTGGGTCACCGCGCCGACCTCGACGCAGGCGTCGGACGGTCTCGGGCCGCTTTTCAATGCGCGCGCCTGCCAGAGTTGCCACCTGAAGGATGGTCGCGGCCATCCACCGGAAGGTGCGGCGGACGCGACGTCCATGTTCCTGCGGCTCGCACGCGACGCCTCGACGGAAGAAGAGCGGAAATCGCTAGCCGATGGCGTGCTTCTCAATCTCCCCGACCCGATCTACGGCACGCAGTTGCAGGATCTCGCCGTTCCTGGCCTTGATGCCGAGGGCAAGATGCGGATCACCTATGAGGAGATGCCGGTCATGCTGGAAGGCGGCGAAACGGTTTCCTTGCGCAAGCCGACCTATGCGATCGACGACCTCGCTTACGGCCCGCTGCATCCCGACACCACGCTCTCGCCGCGCGTGACGCCGCAGATGATCGGGCTTGGGCTGGTGGAGGACATCCATCCGGCCGACCTGCTGGCCCATGCCGATCCCGACGATGCGAATAGCGACGGCATTTCCGGT
The DNA here is from genome assembly GCF_032053605.1 of Tianweitania sp. Taxonomy (NCBI): domain Bacteria; kingdom Pseudomonadati; phylum Pseudomonadota; class Alphaproteobacteria; order Hyphomicrobiales; family Phyllobacteriaceae; genus Tianweitania; species Tianweitania sp. Next base: position 3,144 of record NZ_DAMBUH010000056.1, on the reverse strand, counting down.
AAGGCGCAGATCTTGCGCGATCCGCTGTCGGGCGAAACACGCGTCGGCCGCTTCGGCTGGAAGGCGCAGGAAGTCTTCATCCGCCGTCAGTCTGCGGACGCCTTTGCCGGGGATATCGGCATTTCCTCGCCCGATGCGCCGCGCCCCTTTGGCGATTGCACGGAGTCTCAGACCAAATGCCGCGCGCTGCCGAATGGCATTCAGGAGCGTCTCGGCAAGGATGAAGCGCCGGATCCGATCATGGATCTCGTCACCTTCTATTCGCAAAACCTGGCCGTGCCCGCGCGCCGCGATGTCGGCGACGCCCAGGTGCTGCGCGGCAAGCAGGTCTTCTACGAGACCGGATGCGCGTCCTGCCATATGCCGAAATTCGTCACCCGCCGCGATGCCCCGAACAAGGCGCATCGGTTCCAGCTGATCTGGCCCTATTCGGATTTCCTGCTGCATGACATGGGCGAGGGCCTGGCTGACGGGCAGAAGGTCGGTGCTGCCACCGGCATGGAATGGCGGACGCCGCCGCTTTGGGGCATCGGCCTGACGAAGACGGTTGTCGGCCACACCTTCTTTCTGCACGATGGCCGCGCCCGCAACCTGACTGAAGCCATTCTGTGGCATGGCGGCGAAGCGCAAACGGCCCGCGACAGCTATGCCGGCCTGCTGAAGGAGGATCGCGATGCGCTGGTGCGCTTCCTGGAATCGCTTTGAGCCTTTGCGCACGATCCTGATTGCTCTGATCGCAATCTTCGCTTTCGCGATGCCGGCGCGCGCTGCAATCGACGAAGCGAAAGCACGCAGCATCATCACCGCCGCGATAAGCGACTTCGTTCGGCCTGTTTATGCCGACTTCGCCCAGTCGACGCAGGCGCTGACCGAAGGCGTGAAGGCGCTTTGCGCGACGCCGTCCCAAGCCTCGCTCGATGACGCCCGCAAGGGCTTTACCGACACGGTCGCGGCCTGGTCACACGCTGAAATCATCCGCTTCGGCCCAATCACCGCCGAAAACCGGCAAGACCGCATTCTGTTCTGGCCGGATCGGCGTAGCATCGGCTTGAAACAGGTGCAGGCGATCCTTGTCGGCAAGGATGAAACAGCAACAGACGCTTCCACCTTGGCCGGCAAAAGCGTCGCGTCGCAAGGTCTCGGCGCATTGGAATTCGTGCTGTTCGGTACGAATGCTGAAACACTGACTTCCGCTGACGGTGCTTTTCGTTGCCGCTATGCAGCGGCGATTGCCGCCAACCTCGATGGCATGGCCGATGATCTTAGTGCCGCCTGGCAGGACACCGACGATATTTCGTGGCTCTGGTCGCGCTTTGGCCCCGACAACGACCGCTACCGCAATGCCGAGGAAGCACTGGGCGAGCTGGTGGATGTCGTCGTGCACGGTCTGGAACAGGTGCGTGATGTCCGCATGAACGGCTTTCTCGGCGCCAGGCCTGACGGCGACAAGCCGAAGTCGGCGATCTACTGGCGTTCCGGTCAGACAGTGACGTCTTTGGCTGCCAATCTCGCTGCCATGCACAAGCTGATGCAGCTGTCGGGTGTCGGCGCGCTTGTCTCGGGCGACGGCGAATGGATCCCCGATGCCATCGACTATGAATTCTCCAACGCGGAAGCCATCACCGCCCCGGAGCGTGACGAGCCGATCGACCGTCTGCTGAGCGACCCGGCCCATCGGGCAAGCCTCGAATTTCTCCGCATCGCCACCAGCAGCCTGTCCGGCCTCGTCGGCCAGCGGCTGACCGGCGACATCGGCCTGACGGTAGGCTTTTCGTCGCTGGATGGAGACTAGGGGCCCATGACGCCGCTAATCGACCGCCGTTGCTTTCTCGCCGCCGCCGGCTCGCTGTTTGCCGCTTCGCTCGGCTCTCGCCAGGCCTTCGCGCTGGAACGCGCAGACGCCGTGTTCGCCACGGCTTACCAACGAAGAAGCGGCCAGTACGGCGTAGCTGTGCTGACCGAAGCCGGAGAGCTCGTGCATGCGCTCGACCTGCCCGATCGTGGCCACGACGTGACGTTCGATCCCGTATCGCGGCGTTCAGTTGTGTTTGCCCGCCAGCCCGGCACCTTCATGACCGTGTTCGACCATGGCGGAAAGCAGCCGCCGATCACGATCGCCAGCGTGGAAGGCCGGCACTTCTATGGCCACGGCTGCTTTTCGCCGGACGGCGCGCTGCTTTATGCGACCGAGAACGATTTCGACGCTGCCGAAGGCATGATCGGCATTTATGATGCGCGCGACGACTTCCGCCGCGTCGGCGAGTTCAAGACCCATGGCGTCGGCCCGCATGAAATGCTGCTGATGGGTGATGGCCGCACCTTTGCTGTCGCCAATGGTGGCATTGAAACCCATCCCGATTTCGGCCGCGCCAAGCTCAACATCGCGACGATGGAGCCGTCGCTGGTCTTTATCGATCGAGTGAGCGGCACGCTGCTGTCGCATCACACGCTGCCCGCCGCCCTGCATCAGCTCTCGATCCGCCACATGGCGGCGGACGATCAGGGCCGGCTGTGGTTCGGCTGCCAATATGAGGGTGCGGAACGGGACCGGCCGCAGCTTGTGGGGTATGCCACGAGGGACGATGGCCTGACCCTGCTCGACATGCCGGATGACGTGCTCGGCGGCTTCCGCAACTATATCGGCTCGGTCGCCAGCAACCCGGAAGCCGGGCTCGTGGCCGTATCCTCGCCCCAAGGCAACAGTCTAGCGCTGATCGACACAGTGACGCGCACGGTGTGGGAGATGCGCAGTTTGACGGAGGTCTGCGGTCTGGCGCCCGACCGTGGCGGCTTCCTGTCCAGCACCGGCACCGGCCGCTGGCTGGCGCCGCAAACACCGGAAGCCGTTCTGCCGGACTTTGTTTGGGACAATCACATCCTGCGGATCTAAGCTGCTGAGCCGCCTGCATTGCCACGCCCCGCCTGCCGCTGATATCGGCAGAACATGATCGACCTGCCCGCCCTTCCGGTAACCGCCGTCCTGCCGGACCTTTTGACGACGCTGGCCCAACACAAGTCGGCCGTGCTCGTGGCACCGCCGGGCGCCGGCAAGACGACGTTGGTGCCACTGGCGTTGCTCAACGCACCATGGCGCGGCGAGAACATCATCCTCCTGCTCGAGCCCCGCCGTCTTGCGGCCCGCGC
>NZ_DAMBUH010000055.1:21758-22347 GCF_032053605.1 Tianweitania sp. | reverse complement strand
AGACGCACCTGCGCGCTCTGTGGCACCCACAACGGCGACGGAGCGCGGCGCCATCAGAGGGCGCAGGTCCTGGATCATCAGACGTCGAGCCCGCGGAACGGGCCGTCGCGGTACTCAAGATACTCCTTGAGCGTCATCTGGCCGAGTTTCTTCATCCACTCATTGCCCGCCTTGGTGACATGCAGGCCGGCAATCGCCGTGACGTTGTAGTTGAAGCTCTCCCGAATGCCGGCGATCATCTGCTGATTGTTGATCGACATCTTGGTGTACTTCAGCGCCGGTGTGGGAACGCGGGCCAGCTTGCGTGCCAGGTTCTCCGACTTCTGCTTCAGCTCGGCAGCCGGCACGATCTTGTTGATGAGATGCATGCGTAGCGCTTCCTCGGCGTCAATCGTGTCGCCGGTATACATAAGCCAGCGCACGTCACGCGTGGCGAGCAGCCAGGGCATCATCAGCGCCGGCGGACCGGAATTGTGCCGCACTTCCGGCTCGCCGAACTTGGCGTTGTCGGCCGCGATCGCGAGATCACAACTCATGACAAGTTCAAGCGCGCCGGCCAGTGCATAACCGTTAACGGCAGCGATGACCG
>NZ_DAMBUH010000055.1:16126-21748 GCF_032053605.1 Tianweitania sp. | reverse complement strand
ACCGGGATTGGCGCTTTCCAGATGTTCAGGAGCGCTTCGGCGTTTTCCGTCATGTCCTCGACCCAGAAGTCGAAATCGACGTCGAAGTCGCCACCCTGCAGATCGTATCCCGACGAAAAGGCGCGGCCCGCACCGGTGATAATCAGGGCGTTGATGTCCGGATCGGCGACGGAAGCCGCAACGGCCGCATCGATCTCGCGCACCACCGTCTTGTTCATCGCGTTCAGCTTGTCGGGCCGATTGATCGTGATGGTGGCGAATTTGTCGGTCGCGTCCTTTTCGTAAAGGATCGTCTCGTAGGTCATGTCTTCTCCTCATTCTGGCAGCCGGTTTACCCTTTGTGCCGCCGTAACCCTCTCGCCGTATGGCGGCTGTTTATCCGTTTAAGCGGGCTGCCCCGCGCTTGGCGCAGGCATGCGCATCCGGGCGTGACTTTCCAGGGTTGCGAGGCTGAGATCGGCACGGACTGTTCCCGTCGTCTCGATGGTCAAGGCGCTCATCAGGTTGCCGAGCGCTGCGGCTGCTGCAAGATCCTTCCCGCTCAACAGGGAATGGAGGGTTCCCGCAACCATTGCATCGCCGGCACCAGTTAGATCGATCACCGTGGCCGGTATGGAGGGAAGCGTTGTTTGCGTCCCCTCGCCCGCGATCACGACGCCCTTCGATCCCAACGAAAGTTGCACCATGCCTGCACCCTTGCCCTGCAGGGCCTGTGCGGCGTCCATCGCCTCGTCGAGCGTGGTCGCACGGGCACCAGACAGGAGGATGGCGGCCTCATCGGCGTTCAGGAACAGAAGATCGATGCCGGTCAAATCATTCGGCAACTTGCGGACCTTGCCGATGGAAACCGCGTCGATTGCCAGCTTGTAGCGTCCTCCGCCCTGACGCCGGATCAAGGCTTCCAGCGTTTCGGCCGGCAGATTGGTTTCCGCGAAAACCCACGACGCGGCTGCAAGGTGAGACCAGATCCGCGCCAGCGCAGCGGGGGTCAACAGGTCGAACAAGCGCATATTGTCCATGCCGAAGACGAGCTGTCCGTCCGGACTCAGCACCGCGCTGTATTCGGCGGTAATCTGGCCGGGCACCATGATCACGCCGCTCAAATCCACGCCGCGTCCACGTAGATGGTTCAGCAGGTGCTGGCCGGTCTGATCGTCGCCCACGGCGGAAATGAACAGCGGCCGTTCGCCGAGAAGCGCCAGGCTTTCCGCCACGTTGCGCGCCACCCCCCCGAAACTGTGGACGCTGTCGACGGGGTTCGAGGTTTCCATCGCGAGCGGCGATTGCAGACGATGCTTGCGGTCAAAAACGGCGCCGCCGATACAAACGATGTGTCCCGGCTCGGGCAGAACGTAGCCCCGGCCAAGAATATGCCCCTGCTTGATGAGCTGAACGATGTGGGCTGCCACGGTCGACCGAGCAATGCCGAGCGCATCTGCAATTTCCTGCTGACCCGCAAAAGGGTTGCGCGAGATCTGCTCAAGAACCGCCGCTTCCTGGGTGGTTAGGTCCGCCATCACTCGCCTGCTGCTGCTCGTGCTTTTTTGTGTAGACAACAACAGTTTTTGTTGTCAACAATAGTTTTCAGCGAAACAAGTGAGCGAGACCGGCTTCAAGGCAGGTGTTCCAAGCCTCCTTCTTCAGCCGATTTGCAGGTCTCGTTCTCGCGACTGGAGGATGTGAGAATGAGTTCAACCGCCAACACGCTGACCGCCGCCGACATTCCGGTCATCGACATTGCGCCCTTCATCGCCAATGAAGCCGGCTCTGCCGATGTGGTTCGCGCGGTTGAAGCGGCCTGCCGCAATCTCGGCTTCCTTCTGGTGACAGGTCATGGCGTGCCGAAGGCCGTGACTGCCCGGCTCTACGACACGGCGCGCGCCTTCTTCGATGAGCCGCAGGAGTGGAAGGTCGGGCAAGGACGCGGCACGAGCGAGATCGGCGGCGTCGCCTTTTCCCCCATTGCCGACGAAGCCTTGGCGGCCACGATGGGATTGAAGACGCCCGGCGACTTCAAGGAAAGCCTGAATTACGGTCCTCGCCTGCCGGGTGACGCCTGGCCTTCCAAGCCGTCCGGCTTGAAGTCTGCCTTCGAGGATTATTTCAGCGAAATGGAAATTCTGGCGGACCATCTGCGCCGGATCTTTTGCAGCGCGATCGGCCTTTCGCCCGCTCATTTCGAGAAGGAGTTCGTCGATCACCTCTCGGCCCTGCGTGTGATCAATTATCCCGAGCAGCATGTTGAGCCAGAGCCCGGCCAGCTTCGCGCCGGCGTCCACACCGATTATGGCTTCATGACCATCCTGCGCTCCGAAGCATCACAAGGCGGTCTCCAGGTGCGGAACCGCGAGGGCGAATGGCTTGACGCACCGTCGATCGAGGGCGCCTATGTCATCAATATCGGCGACGCCTTCATGCGCTGGACCAATGATGAATGGGTCTCGACACCTCACCGCGTGGCTAATCCGCCTTCCGGCTATGGCGGCACCGCGCGGCGTCAATCCATCCCGTTTTTCCTCAATCCGTGTAAGGACACGGTGATCGAATGCCTTCCAGCTTTTGCTGGAGAAGGCGCCAAGTATGAGCCGATCACGTATGGTGAATATATCAAGGTAAAGACCGGCCAAGCCTTCAGCAAGGGCTAAGCGGTCGATCAAAGCAGAACCTGGCGCAAGATCAGGTCTGCAGAGGGTGCAACACACGGGTCACAATGGAGGACCAAGATGGAACTCAATCGACGGCAAGCGCTTGGCGCTTTGGCTGCGGCAGCACTGTTGCCGACACGCGCAGCCTTCGCGCAGCAACGGACCCTCATCGTTCCGACGCTGGGCGGTGTCTGGGAACAGTTCTGGCGCGACAAGATTGCGCCGGAGTTCACGAAGCTCAGCGGTGCAAACGTCACCCTGGATGTGGGTAACGGACGCGTCTTCGGCGCAAACCTGCGCGCTGCCGGACCGCAGAAGCCGCCTTATTCCATCGTCATGACGAACGAGGTTTTCTCGGAAGGCTTGCGCAAGGAAGGCTTCTTCGAGCAGCTCGATCTCGCAAAGCTGCCGAACTACAATTCTACCTATCAGGTGGCCCGCAACACCGGCGGCTATGGTGTCGTTGTCTGTTACTCGCCGGTCGGCATCGGCTACCGCACCGACATGGTCCAGACCCCGCCTAAGAGATGGCACGACCTCTGGGAAAACCCGGAATTCCGCAATCGCATCGGCCTCTACAACTTTGCCAATTCCGCCGGCAAGATGGAATTGCTGCTGGCTTCCCGCCTGTTCGGCAAGGATCAGTATGATGTCGATGCCGGCTTCAAGGCGCTCGCGGATCTCGGCCAAGTCATTCAGGTCGATTTCAATCTTTCCACGGCGCTGGCCGCCGGTGAGATCGTCGTCGCCCCGTTCGATTTCGCGGAAATCGCGCGGCTGAAGAAGCAGGGTCTCCCGGTCGACTATGTCGTTCCGGAAGAAGGTGTCATGGCGTTCGACCAGACGCTGAACATCCTCGCTAACGGTCCTGAAAAGGAGTTGGCCTACCAATACGCCAACTTCCTCCTTTCGCCGGAAGCGCAGGAACTACTCATGCGCGGCTTCTACGTGTCTCCCACCAACACCGCTGTGAAAGCGCCCGAAGAGCTCGCTTACGAGGTGCCGATTTCGGGCGATCGGATGAGCGAAATCCTGCAATGGGACTGGGCCTTCGTGAATGAGCACCAGAACGAACTGTCTGAGCGCTGGGCCTCGACCGTCGGCTGATCGCGCGGCCAAGCGGCGTTGCCATTCGACCGCGGGTCATTTCCTCGCGGTCTGCCTTTCTCACCGGAATGCCTGAGTAGCCGATGACCAAAGTCAACATCCGCGATCTGACGAAGATCTACGGCCACGCCATCAAGGCCGTGGATTCGATCTCGCTGGAAATCCCGTCCGGCGAGTTCGTGTCGCTGCTCGGGCCATCGGGCTGCGGAAAGACAACCACACTCAAGATGCTGGCGGGCTTCGAAAGCGTGACGTCCGGGAGCATCGCCTTCGATGGCGACGATGTCGTTGCGGTGCCGCCCGAAAGGCGCGACATCGGCATGGTGTTTCAGAACTATGCGTTGTTCCCGCATATGACCGTGCGCGGCAATCTCGCCTTTGGGCTGGAAATGCGCAAGGTGCCGAAGGCGGAAATGCAGCGGCGCATCGACGCGACGCTCGACCTCGTTCAACTCGGACCCTACGCGGACCGGTATCCGCGCCAACTGTCCGGCGGGCAGCAGCAGCGTGTTGCGATCGGCCGCGCGCTCGTAATCGAGCCGCGCATCCTCTTGCTCGACGAGCCGCTGGCCAACCTCGACGCCAAGCTACGCGAGGAAATGCGCGTCTTCATCCGCGACCTGCAACGGCGCGTCGGGATTACGACAATCTACGTCACGCATGACCAGGCAGAGGCGATGACGATGTCGGATCGAGTCGTCGTCATGTTCGGCGGCAAGATCGCGCAACAAGCGCCGCCCAGCGACATCTACGACTATCCGGTCAGCCGTGAAGTCGCTGGCTTCGTGGGACAGGTCAACTTCATCGAAGGTTTCGTGGCCTCTGTTGATGGCGATCTGGCGCGGATCGAAACGCCATTCGGACCCGCGGAAGTGCCGGCAAAAACGCGCGGTCGGGGTTCTGCCGTAACCCTGGCGCTGCGCCCGGAAGCCATCGACATCGTTCCCGATGCAGCCGGGCATGGCATTCCGGCGACCGTGGTCAGCTCCTACTTTTCCGGCGCGATCCTCGATTACACGCTGGCCATGGCGGACGGCACGAAAGTCGACGTTAAGACGATTGCCCGGACGCGCTTCGAGCCGGGCGCACAAGTGCGTTTATCCGTCGATGCGCATCGTTTCTGGCCGATCGAGGCAGCATGATGCAGACGGCATCGCCCAGGCATCGACCATATTTTCTGCTTCTGCCCGCCGCGATCCTGCTGATCGTGTTCATGGCCATTCCTTATCTGAACATCCTCGTCACCAGCTTCCGCAATCCCGGCCAAGGAACGCCCTATGCGGACGGCTATACGCTGATGAACTATGCGCGCATCTTTAGCTCGCCGCTTTATCAGGGTCAGTTGTTCAACACGCTGTGGATCGGCATCGTCACGACCTTTGCGACCCTTGTGATCGGCCTGCCGGTCGCTTTTCAGCTTGGACGCGCCGATCTGCGCTGGCGTGGCCTCGCTTATGGTATCGTGCTGTCGCCATTGCTGGTCGGCATCGTCATCCGCAGCTATGGCTGGACGATCCTGCTCGGCAACAATGGCGTCATCAACCGTACGCTGATGAATCTCGGGCTGACCGAGTATCCTTTGCCGCTGATGTATAATTCCCTCGGCATCATCATCGCGCTCGTCCATGTCTTCCTGCCGTTCATGATCCTGCCAATCATGTCGGCCGTGCAATCCATCGATCCGGCGGTTGTTTCTGCCGCACGATCACTGGGCGCGGGCCGCGCGACGGTCATCCGCCGCATCCTCCTGCCGCTGGCGATGCCTGGCATCCAGGCGGGCTGCATCCTCGTTTTCGTGCTGTCGCTGTCGGCCTATGTCACGCCGGCCATGATCGGCGGCCTGCGGGTCAAGACCATGGCGGTGTCGGTG
>NZ_DAMBUH010000055.1:0-16088 GCF_032053605.1 Tianweitania sp. | reverse complement strand
TCGACACGTTCCAGTGGCCCCTGGGCGCGGCGCTCGCGCTCATGCTGTCGGCGATCGGTGCGGTGATCGTGATGATTTTTGCCCGCGCCACGCGGATGAAGTGGAAGGTCGGATGATGGCGCGTCAGGCACTCAACATCTATTCGGTCATCATCTACATTTTCCTGCTTCTGCCGATCGCCGTCGTGGTCGGCGCATCTTTCAACTCAGGCGAGTTCCTGACCTTTCCGCCGCAGGGTTTCTCACTGCGCTGGTATGTGGCCTTCCTCAACAATGAAGTCTTCATGCGTGCGATCCGCACGTCGCTCTGGATCGCGGCAGTCGCCATGGTGGTGTCGGGCATCATAGGTACGATGGCCGCCGTTTACTACGTGAACTATGCGGCCCGCTCGAAGGAAACCATCCGGATCGCCATGCTGTCGCCGCTGCTTCTTCCAGAAGTGCTGACGGCGATCTCGCTGCTCTTCTTTGTGTATGCCATCGGCATCGGCACCACCACGATGTTCGGCCTCCTCGTCGGCCATGTGCTGATCACGCTGCCCTTCGTGTTCATGAACGTGACCTCCAGTCTCGAGGGCTACGATCCTGACTGGTCGATGGCAGCGCAGTCGCTGGGCGCCAGCCGCTGGACCCGCTTCCGCCGCATCACCTTGCCGCTGATCAAGCCCGGCGTCTTCAGCGGATGCTTGTTTGCTTTTGTGATCTCCTTCGACGTCTTCACCATTAGCTTCATGCTGAAGAGCATCGGCAGTTCCACGCTGCCGATCCAGCTGTTCGATTACCTGAAGACGAACTACACGCCGGAAGCGGCCGCCGTTTCGACCGTCTCGATCGTCGTCACCATCCTAGTTGTCATCATATCGGAAAAGGTCTTGGGCCTGCGCGTGCATCGTTTCTGACGGGCGTTTCCCCTATTCGTCACACGCGATCGAACACTAAGGCTTTCACAGGATGCACGCTATGAAACCGGTTTTCGAGCTTGTGGCCCAGTCCCTCCACGCTCACGGCGTGACGGAGCTTTTCGGCCTGATTGGTGATGCCAACCTCTACATGGTCGATGCCTGGGTGCGCGCAGGCTGGGGCCGCTATACGGCGTGTTCTCACGAAGCAACGGCGGTTCTCGCGGCACTCGGCTATGCCCAGGTGTCCGGGCAGACTGGCGTGGCGACAATCACCCATGGGCCGGCTCTTACCAATGCCATGACTGCCTTGGCGGAGGGCGCCAAGGGCGGTGTTCCGGTGGTCTTGCTTTGCGGCGACACGGCGCCGCATGATCGCGAACATTTGCAGAAGATCGATCAGCGCGAGTTGGTCAAGGCAACAGGTGCCGGCTTCGTGGACATGCGAACGCCGGATACTGCCTCGAGCGATCTGGCGCGTGCCTTTCGGCAAGCTCGCCTCGAGCGGCGGCCCGTTGTGTTCAACATGCGCGCAGATCTGCAATGGGAGAAGACGGCTGCAAGTCCGGTGAAGCTGCCCATTCCTGTTGTTCGCAGTGCCATCGTTGAAGGTGACGCGTTCGACGAGGCCCTTGGTGCGATTGCCTCGGCCAAGCGGCCTCTCATCCTTGCCGGCCGAGGCGCCATAGCGCCGGATGCGAAGGCTGCGCTCCTCCGGCTCGCGGCCCGCCTCGAAGCGCCCGTCGCGACGACACTGAAAGCATCCGGCCTGTTCTACGGCGCACCCTTCGACTTGGGCGTTCTCGGGACGCTTGCCCGCCCTGTCGCCCTCGAAACACTGCTGAGGTCCGACTGCGTCATCGCCTTTGGCGCAAGCCTCAGCCGGTTGACGACCGATAACGGCAAGCTGCTCAACGGTAAGCGCGTGATCCAGATTCTGGGCGATCCGCTGGATAACGACCGGCGCACCGATCCGGGCATGCTGTTGATTGCCGACCCCGCTTCGATGGCCGACAAGATTGTTGAAATGCTGGATTTGGCCGAGATTGCACCATCGGGCGCAACCGATGCCGATCTCGCCGAAGCCTTGTCGCGAGAGGCAGAGGCACAAGCACAACTGCCGCCAGCGCGCGAGACATCGGACGGCACCATCGACTATGAACCCGCCTTGCGACGGATCCATCAAGCCTTGCCTTGCGACCGGGTGCTCGTGACGGATCTTGGCCGCTTCGTGGTTTCCGCCTGGCGAAATGTTCCCGTGAGCGACCCGCGCCATCTCGTTTATACTGCCAATTTCGCCTCAATCGGCTGCGGCCTCGGCGAAGCGATCGGGGCAGCAAGAGCGGCACCTGACAAACTGACGGTTCTAGTTGCCGGCGACGGCGGCCTCACCATGGGCGGCTTGACCGAGCTGTCGACCGTGGTGCGCGAGAAGCTCGACCTTGCCATTATCCTCTGCAACGATGGCAGCTACGGCGCTGAACACATCCAGTTCACGAACAAGGGCATGTCGCCCGCTCTGTCCATGACAAGCCCGCCTGATTTTACCGGCATAGCGCGTGCCATGGGTATGACCGCTTGTAAGGTCACAAATCCAGCGGAGCTCGAGGTAGCGCTGAAAACGCTGACCAGCCGGAACGGACCATGCTTGATCGAGCTTAGCTTGGATCCCGACAAGGTGTCTATCTGACGACCCGCAGGCCTATCCGAAGCTGTCTCGCTTCAAGCGAATGACGCTCGGAACGTCGGCAACGGCAGAGAAGGCGCTGCACCTCAGCTAAGCCGTCTCTGCAATTGGAGCAGCAGCTAAAACAGAAAGTATCGCTGCGCCATCGGGAGCACGTCCGCCGGTTCGCAGGTCAGCAGCATGCCATCCGCCCGGACTTCATAGGTCTCCGGATCGACCTCCAGATGCGGCGTGGCATCATTGAGTTTCATCGCGGCCTTGCCGATCCCGCCGCGCGTATTCTCAACCGCGATCATGGCCTTATCGACGCCAAGCCGCTCGCGCAAACCGCTGTCGAGTGCCGCGCGGGACGTGAAGGTCACGGACGATGCCGACACCGCCTTGCCATATGCGCCAAACATCGGGCGGTAGTGCATCGGCTGCGGTGTTGGAATGGACGCGTTCGGATCCCCCATGGGCGCGGCGACGATGGTGCCGCCAAGCAGAACCAGTTCCGGCTTGACGCCGAAGAAGGCCGGCTTCCACAAAATGAGATCGGCGCGCTTGCCGACCTCGATGGAGCCGATGTAGCGCGAAACCCCGTGCGCGATCGCCGGGTTGATCGTGTACTTGGCGATATAGCGGCGGACGCGGAAATTGTCGTTGTCGCCACTCTCTTCCGGCAAGGCCCCGCGCTGGCGCTTCATCTTGTCGGCGGTCTGCCAGGTGCGGATGATGACCTCGCCGACGCGGCCCATCGCCTGGCTGTCCGACGAGATGATCGAGAAAGCGCCGAGGTCGTGCAGAATGTCTTCCGCGGCAATCGTTTCCTTGCGGATGCGGCTTTCCGCGAAGGCCACGTCTTCGGGAATCGAGGCGTCGAGATGATGGCACACCATCAGCATGTCGAGATGCTCGGCAACCGTGTTGCGGGTATAAGGCCGCGTCGGGTTGGTGGACGACGGGATGACATTGGCAAAGCCCGCGACCTTGATGATATCCGGCGCGTGACCGCCGCCCGCCCCTTCCGTATGGTAGGAATGGATGGTGCGGCCCTTGAAGGCTGCCAGCGTGTCTTCCACGAAGCCGCTTTCATTCAGCGTATCTGTGTGGATCATCACCTGAACGTCGAAGTCGTCGGCAACGTTCAGGCAATTGTCGATCGCGGCCGGCGTCGTGCCCCAGTCTTCATGCAGCTTCAGCGCGCAGGCTCCACCTTCCACCATCTCGATCAGCGCACCGGGCAGCGAGGCGTTGCCCTTCCCGGCCAAACCGATGTTCATGGGAAAGGCATCGAAAGCCTGGATCATCCGACCGAGATGCCACGGACCGGGCGTGCAGGTCGTGGCAAGCGTGCCATGCGCTGGTCCCGTGCCGCCGCCGAGCATGGAGGTCAGGCCCGACATCAGGGCCTCTTCGATCTGCTGCGGGCAGATGAAATGGATATGCGTGTCGAAACCGCCGGCCGTGAGGATCTTGCCTTCGCCCGCGATCACCTCAGTGCCGGGCCCGACGATGATCGTGACGCCAGGCTGCGTATCGGGATTGCCCGCCTTGCCGATGGCGGCGATCATGCCGTCGCGCAGACCGACATCGGCCTTGTAGATACCGGTGTGATCGACGATCAGAGCATTGGTGATGACGGTATCGACGGCCCCTTGCGCGCGCGTAGCTTGGCTCTGACCCATTCCGTCACGGATCACCTTGCCGCCGCCGAACTTCACCTCCTCGCCATAGACGGTGAAATCCTTCTCGACCTCGATGAAGAGCTCGGTGTCGGCAAGCCTGACCTTATCGCCGACGGTCGGGCCGTACATGTCGGCATAGGCCGCGCGGGAGATCTTTGCCGGCATCAGAGTTTTCCCATGATCTTCTGCTGGAAGCCGTAAACCCTGCGCGCGCCGCCAAGCGGAACGAGCCGTACTTCGCGGGTTTGTCCCGGTTCGAACCGCACGGCCGTTCCTGCCGCGATGTCGAGGCGCATGCCACGCGCCTTGTCGCGCTCAAAGCGCAGACCTTCGTTGACCTCGAAGAAGTGGTAGTGCGAGCCGACCTGAACCGGCCGATCGCCGGTATTGGCGACTTCCAGCGCGAGCTGCGGCGCGCCGGCGTTCAGCTCGATGTCGCCGCTTTGTGGGATCACTTCTCCGGGGATCATGGCGTCAGGCTCCGAGCGCCAGCCAAAGACCGGCCAGTGCCGTCAGACCACCGGCGCCGCGCGTCACCATCTGGCCAAATGGACCGCCAAACACCCGCCCCAGTCCAAGGCCGATCACCACGCCCGCCAGATGCAGAAAAGCGGTGGCCAGCGCAAAGCCGATCATGAAGGACGCAGCCCCTGCCTCGCCGAGTTCCCCGCCATGCGCATGGCCATGGAAGAAGGCGAAGAAGCCAACCATCGCCATGGCCGCCGGCGTGGGAACCTTGAGCGCGGCAGCCGCTGCCAGCCCGATGACGACGACGGAAGCGAGGATCACAGGTTCCACGAAGGGCAGCGGCGCGCCGAAGAGGGCTGCAGCAAAACCGAGCATCATCGTTCCGCACCTGCCACAGTGCACGACCGCCGAGCAGAGCCGCCCAAAGTCCGACCGCGACCACGGCCAAGATATGATCGGCGCCAAACAGCGGATGCGAGAAGCCTGCTGCAAACGAGCCGTGCTCGCCAGGATCGAGATGCGCGAAAGCGGGCACGGTTGCCGCGAGAAAAACGAAAGCGCTGATTGCCAGGCGGTTGCGGATCATCATGGGTGTTCCCTCGGAAATTGCTAGTAATCAGCGGATCGGCTCGTGAACGGTCACCAGCTTGGTGCCGTCCGGGAATGTTGCCTCGACCTGGATGTCGTGGATCATTTCAGGCACGCCTTCCATGACCTGCTCGCGCGTAATCACATGCGCGCCGGCTTCCATGAGATCGGCGACCGAGCGCCCGTCGCGCGCACCTTCCACCACGAAATCGCTGATCAGCGCGATGGCTTCGGGATGGTTGAGCTTCACGCCGCGCTCCAGCCTGCGTCGCGCGACCATGGCCGCCATGGAAATCAGCAGCTTGTCTTTTTCGCGCGGCGTGAGATTCATCGTCCGGTCCTTCTCAGATGGTCCACAAGCGCGGCAGCGTACCGGCGCCTGAAAGCAGCGCAATTGCTGGAGCTAGAATGCGTCGCAGCGCAAGGCCTGATGGCGCGAGCGCGCGCAGAACCAGCCGATCCTCGATGACGCTTGCACCGGCTGCGACATGCGCCGGAAGCAAGGAGCGCAGCGCTTGCAATTTTTCTGCGGCATCGGGCGTTATCGCCAGAACGGTGGCAAAGGCGTTATTGCCGGCGAGAAGCGACAGGGCGCCGCGTTCGATGTCGGTTCCGTCCAGACGTGTCGCTTCCGCATGGATCAGCCGCCCGTTGCGGCGAATGCGCCAGTTATCGCTGAGGCAGGCACGGCGCGCCGTCTCGCCCATGGCCTCGCGGCCAAGGAGAACCGCTTCCACCGCCGTAAAGGTGGCGCCCTCCTCCAGATCGACCTCAAGCCTGCGCTCCAGCCGGCTCCTTTCGAACAGGATCGTTTCCTGCGGCAGCCAGTCGAGATGAGCATCGCGCTCAGCCTGAAGCTTCACCGAAATTGCGGCTGCATCGCCGGTTGACCGGTAAGCTCGTTCGCAGGCTTGCGTCGTCAGCACCACCTTGCAGCCGGCGGAAGCCTCGGCTTCCCAGGCAATCGCATCGCCGCCCGTAAGGCCGCCGGACGTGTTGATGAGCACGGCTTCCAGCGCCGATCCGTGCGCCCGCGGCAATCGAAGCTTGCAGCAGCCTTCCTGATAGAGCGTCGCCAGCCGGGTGCGGCCATCGCGCAACTGCGTACCCAGCCGGCCTGTGCCGGAGGAGCGTTGCATGGTGATAGGCGGCGCTGCGTTCGTGAGCTGAAATTGCATGATATCAGACGGTGAGATGCCGCTTTACCTCAGGCATGTCGAGATCGCTGGCTGGCCCCGAATGCAAGATCTCACCGCGATCCATGATGTAGATGGTGTCGGCGAGCTGCCGGCAGAAGTCGAGATATTGTTCGACCAGCAGGATCGTCATGCCCATCTGGTCGCGAAGGAATTGCAGAGCGCGTCCGATATCCTTGATGATCGAAGGCTGGATGCCTTCTGTGGGTTCGTCGAGGATCAGCATTTTTGGCCGCATGACCAATGCCCGGCCGATCGCGAGTTGCTGTTGTTGGCCACCGGAAAGATCGCCGCCGCGTCGTGCCAGCATCGCATTCAGCACCGGAAAAAGCTGGAAAACATCAGCAGGAATGCTCCTGTTTTTCCGGTTTAGCGGCGCAAAACCGGTAAAAAGGTTCTCCTTTACGGTCAAAAGCGGGAAGATTTCCCGCCCTTGCGGCACAAATCCGATGCCAGAACGGGCTCGATCATACGCGGCCGTAGAGCCGATCGACCTGCCCTCGAACTGCACGCTGCCCGAGGTGAGCCGATGATGACCGACGATCGCGCGCATCAGACTGGTCTTGCCGACGCCGTTGCGGCCAAGCACGCAGGTGATCTTGCCCGGCTCGGCCTGGATCGAAACCCCGCGTAGAGCTTGCGCCGCGCCATAATGCAGAACCGCGTTTTTGACTTCGAGCATGCTGCTTCTCACCGTCCGAGATAGACTTCGACCACGCGCGGGTCGGCGGAAACATGGTCGAGCGATCCTTCGGACAGCACCGAGCCTTCATGCAGGCAGGTGACCTTGACGCCGAGTTCCCTGACAAAATGCATGTCGTGTTCGACCACGATCACGGAATGATCGCGCGCTATGTCCTTGAGGAGCCTTGCAGTTTCTTCCGTTTCCGCATCGGTCATGCCGGCCACAGGCTCGTCGACCAGGAGCAGCTTTGGATCCTGCGCCAGCAGCATGCCGATCTCCAGCCATTGCTTCTGGCCATGGCTGAGGTCGGCGGCGAGATCGTCGCGGCGGTGGGTGAGACGGACCGTTTGGAGGATCTCGTCGATCCGCACACTTTCCCCTGACGATCGGCGCGCGAACAGAGCCGACAGTATCGAACGCTCTCCGGCGAGTGCCAGAACCAGATTGTCCTCGACCGTATGGCTCTCGAACACCGTCGGCTTCTGGAACTTGCGGCCAATGCCCATCGTGGCGATGTCGGCTTCATCATGCTTGGTGAGATCGATATCGCCGTTAAAGAAGACCTGTCCGGAATTCGGCCGGGTCTTGCCGGTGATGATGTCCATCATGGTGGTCTTGCCGGCGCCGTTGGGACCGATGATGGCCCGCATCTCACCCCGGTCGAGCACCAGCGACAGATTGTTGATCGCCTTGAAGCCGTCGAAGGCCACCGACACGCCGTCGAGGTAGAGGATTGTCCCGCTTTTGCTCATGCTCATTCCGCCGGCTGGACTTCGGCGCCGGGCAAGGGCGCGAGCTCTTGTTTGCGTATGCGACGGCGACGGCCCGTCCACTGGTCGTAGAGGCCGAGGATGCCCTTGGGCAGGAACAGCGTGACGAAGATGAACAGCCCGCCCAGCGCAAACAGCCAGAGTTCGGGCAATGCGCCGGTGAACCAGCTCTTGGCGCCATTCACCAGCAGCGCCCCGATGATCGGTCCGATGATCGTGCCGCGCCCGCCAACTGCCGTCCACACCACAACTTCGATGGAGTTGGCCGGTGCGAATTCGCCGGGATTGATGATGCCGACCTGCGGCACGTAAAGCGCACCGGCGATGCCGGCCATGACGGCAGACACCACGAAGGCGAAGAGCTTCACGTTTTCCGGCCGCCAGCCAAGGAAGCGCGTGCGTGGCTCGGCGTCGCGCACGGCGATCATCAGCTTTCCGTATTTTGAGCCGACGATGGCAGCTGTGACCAAAACGCCCAGAGCCAGTGCAAAGGCGCTCAGGGCAAACAATGTTGCGCGTGTCGTTTGAGCCTGGACCGGAAAACCCAGAATGTCCTTGAAGTCGGTCAGGCCATTATTGCCGCCGAAGCCCATGTCGTTGCGGAAAAAAGCCAGCAGCAGCGCATAGGTCATGGCCTGGGTGATGATGGAGAGGTAAACGCCGGTGACGCGGGAGCGGAAGGCGAACCAGCCGAACACGAAGGCGAGCAGACCGGGCACGGCCATGACCATCAGCGCGGCGAACCAGAACCGGTCGAAGCCGAGCCAGAACCAGGGCAACTCCTGATAATTCAGGAAGACCATGAAATCCGGCAGGATCGGATTGGCATAAACACCGCGCGAACCGATCTGGCGCATGAGATACATGCCCATCGCATAGCCGCCGAGCGCGAAGAACGCGCCGTGGCCGAGCGAAAGAATGCCGCAATAACCCCACACCAGGTCGAGTGCGAGAGCCAGCAGGGCATAGCAGAGATATTTGCCGAATAGCGCCACGAGGTAGGTCGGCACGTGGAAGGGGCTGTCCGCTGGCAGGGACAGGTTGAGGACGGGTACGAGGATGGCTACCACGACCAGAAGCAGCAGCGTGAGCTGGATGCGGGCGCTGAAACCGTTGCTTAGGAGGCGTTGTGTGATCATGCTTCCACTGCCCTGCCCTTGAGCGCAAACAGGCCGCGCGGTCGCTTCTGGATGAACAGGATGATCAGCACGAGGACGAGGATCTTGCCGAGCACGGCGCCGGCATAGGGTTCGAGGAACTTGTTGAGGACGCCGAGGCTCATCGCGCCGACCAGCGTACCCCACAAATTGCCGACGCCGCCGAACACCACCACCATGAAGCTGTCGATGATGTAGCTTTGGCCGAGATTGGGCGAAACATTGCCGATCTGGCTCAGCGCCACGCCCGCAATACCGGCGATGCCCGAACCCAGCGCGAAGGTGAAGGCATCAACCCAAGGGGTGCGGATGCCCATGGAGGCGGCCATGCGCCGGTTCTGGGTGACCGCGCGCATATGCAGGCCCCAGCTCGTGCGGTTAAAGACGAACAGCAGGACGGCAAAGACGGCCAGCGCGAAAACCACGATCCAGAGCCGGTTCCAGGTGATGGCCAATTGTCCGATCTCGAACGAGCCCGACATCCATGAGGGATTGCCGACCTCGCGATTGTTCGGGCCGAAGATGGTGCGCACGGCCTGCTGCAGGATCAGCGACACACCCCATGTGGCGAGCAGCGTTTCCAGCGGACGGCCGTAAAGAAAGCGGATGATGCCTCGCTCCATCGCGAAGCCGACCACACCGGCAACGAGAAAGGCGGTGGGTGCGGCGATAAGGAGCGACCAGTCGAACAAGCCGGGCGCATTGGCCCGGATTGCTTCCTGCACGGCGAAGGTCGTGTAGGCGCCGAGCATCACCATTTCGCCATGCGCCATGTTGATGACGCCCATGACGCCGAAGGTGATGGCGAGGCCGATGGCGGCCAGCAGGAGAACCGATCCGAGCGACAGGCCGAACCAGACATTCTGAGCCATGTCCCAGGCGGCCAGCGTCGTGTTGATACGGTCGGCCGCGCCTTGTGCAGCGGATTTGAGATCGCCCTGCGCGTTGGCCGCGAACCCGTTGAGCAGCGAGAGCGCCGCGCGGTCGCCCATGCCGCCGAGAAGGGCGATGGCCTCCTCCTTCTGGGCATCAGGCAGATCGGATTGCAAAACGGCAGCGGCGCGGGCTTGCTGCAGGCGGATCTTGACTGCAGGCACGCTTTCGCCAGGGATCGCGGCATCCAGTGCTTCGATCGTTTGGGGATCAGGCGTTTGGAATAGCGTGTTGGCAGCGCGCATGCGCGCATTGCCGTCCGTGGCGCCGAGCGTCAGTGAGCCCAGCACACCGCGGATCGTGCGGCGCAGCCCATTGTTGACGCGGATTTTGGTGTAATCACGCGCAACGCCGGCATCCGCGACGACTTCGCCGGACAGCGGATCAAGCACGCGAAATCCGCCGCCTTCTTCAACAATGAAAATCTGACTGTCGGTCTTGCGGGCATGGAGAGCGCCATCCGCCAGGGCGTTGAGCGGACGCGCCACGGCCGGATCGCCAGTGGCGCCGAGTTCCTGCACGATCGCCTCGATCTGCGGGAAGCCCTTGGCGTCGGCAAATTTCGTGATGATTGCGCGGATCTGCGCTTCGTCGGCATGGGCCGGAGCGAGGAAGGCGATGACGAAAGCCAGAAGCAGCGAGAGAACTGCGAGACTGCGGCTTTGTCGGCAATGGTGGACACGTCTTTGCAAGGTCAGCTTCCAGGTCCGGGCGGCAGTAAGTCCGGACGGCGGAAACCGCCGCCCGGGTCGTCAGCTGGTTTTTAGTTGGTGGCCTTGCCGCCGCACTTGCCGGAAGCGGTGTTAAAGTTGCCGCAATTCATCGGGGCGCGCCAATCGGCGATCAGGTCCTTGGAGTCGGCCAGGTAGTCAGACCATTCGTCACCCACCACGAGGCCCGGCGTTTCCCAAACCGTTTCCATCTGGCCATCGGCCTGGATCTCGCCGATCAGCACGGGCTTGGTGATGTGGTGGTTCGGCATCATAGTGGAATAACCGCCCGACAGGTTCGGCACGGATACCCCGACCAGTGCGTCGATCACAGCGTCCGGATCGGTGGTGCCGGCCTTCTCGACAGCCTTCACCCACATGTTGAAGCCGATGTAGTGGGCTTCCATAGGGTCGTTGGTGACGCGCTTGTCGTTCTTGATATAGGCCTTCCACTTGGCGATGAAGTCGGCATTCTCAGGCGTATCGACCGACTGGAAGTAGTTCCAGGCCGTCAGGTGACCGACCAGCGGTGCGGTGTCGAGACCAGCGAGTTCTTCTTCACCCACCGAGAACGCGACAACCGGGATGTCTTCGGCCTTGATGCCCTGATTGGCGAGTTCCTTGTAGAAGGGCACGTTGGCGTCGCCGTTGATGGTGGAAACCACGGCGGTCTTCTTGCCGGTCGAGCCGAAGTTCTTGATGTCGGTCACGATCGTCTGCCAGTCGGAGTGACCGAACGGCGTGTAGTTGACCATAATGTCTTCCTTGGCCACGCCCTTGGCTTCCAGATAGGCGACCAGGATCTTGTTCGTGGTCTGCGGATAAACATAGTCGGTGCCGGCCAGAACCCAGCGCTCGACGCCTTCGTCGTTCATCAGGTAGTCGACAGCCGGGATTGCCTGCTGGTTCGGTGCAGCACCCGTGTAGAAGACGTTGCGCTGCGATTCCTCGCCCTCATACTGCACGGGGTAGAACAGGATGTTGTTCAACTCCTCGAACACCGGCAGCACCGATTTGCGCGATACCGAGGTCCAGCAGCCGAACACGGCGGCGACCTTGTTGGCCGATATCAGCTCGCGGGCCTTTTCAGCGAAAAGCGGCCAGTCGGACGCGGGATCGACCACCACGGCTTCGAGCTTCTTGCCGAGCACGCCGCCCTTCTTGTTCTGCTCGTCGATCAGGAACAGCATCGTGTCCTTGAGCGTGGTCTCCGAGATCGCCATCGTGCCCGACAGCGAATGAAGAACGCCGACCTTGATGGTTTCTTCCTGCGCAAAAGAAGCGCCGGCAGTGAAGCTGATCGAGCCAGCCAGCGCTGCGGCCAGCACCGCGCGACGCGTAAGTTTCAGGTTCATTTTTATGTTCCCCTTCGAAAGATGCGGCCGCATCCGTGGCCCCACCAGCAGACTGCCCGCATCTTTTCGCAGTGCACATACGTCGATTGACGTAGTGGCTTCAGGGACGTAGCAAGCTACCAACAGCCTAAACTTTTGGCATATTGCAGAAATGGCTTGATTGTAGTCATCTGCGCGCGAAGCGCTTCACGCGCGGATGACTGGGATATCGATGGCGCGGCAGCGGATCTTGCCAGTTCGGCGCGAGTACAACCGCTGGGTGGCCGACGAAACACTGGAGGATTACGCGCTTCGCTTCACCGCCAAGAGCGCGCGTCGGTTTTCAAGCCGACGGATTTCGCAGACGGCGATCGGTGCGATCTCCTTTCTGGCGCTGGAAGCGATCGGCGGCGCGATCACGCTCTCCTATGGCTCGGTCAACGCGGTTGCGGCCATTCTCATCGCCAGCCTCTGCATCCTGGCCGTAGGCATCCCGATCGCGCGTTATGCGATGCGTCACGGGCTCGACATCGACCTGCTGACGCGCGGCGCGGGCTTCGGCTATGTCGGTTCGACAGTGACGTCGCTTATCTATGCCAGCTTTACGTTCATCCTGTTCGCGATCGAAGCCTCGATCATGTCGAGCGCACTGGAACTGGCGCTCGGCGTACCGCTGTGGCTGGGCTATATCGTCAGCGCAGTGGCGGTGATCCCGCTGGTGACGCATGGCGTGCGGTTGATCAGTCGGTTTCAGATCCTGACGCAGCCGGTCTGGATCGTGCTGAACATCCTGCCCTTTCTGTTCATCTTCCTGCTGGATTGGGACAAGCTGGCGCTGTGGTGGAGCTTTCCCGGCGCGCATGAGCCAGTAAACGGCGTTGCATTGCTCGATGTCGCCAAGTTCGGTGCGGCTTCCGCCGTCATTCTCGCCCTCATGACCCAGATCGGCGAACAGGTAGACTTCCTGCGCTTCGTGCCGGCGCATGACACGACGAGCCGCCGCTACCGGCTGAGCGTCTTTCTGGCGGGACCGGGATGGGTCGTGCTCGGCGCGCCGAAGCTGATTGCGGGCTCGTTTCTGGCGGTGCTGGCGCTCTCGATGGGCGTACCGGCCGAGCACGCCGCTGAACCCGCGCAGATGTATGCGGCGGCCTTTGGCTACATGATGCCGAACGAGACTGCGGCACTCATGCTGATGGTGGCGTTCGTCGTTGTTTCCCAGCTCAAGATCAACGTCATGAACGCTTATGCGGGGTCGCTGGCGTGGTCGAACTTCTTTGCCCGCCTGACGCACAGCCATCCCGGCCGCGTGGTGTGGCTGGTGTTCAACGTAGCGATCGCGCTGCTTTTGATGCAGCTTGGCATCTACCGCCTGCTGGAACAAACGCTGACGGTCTTTTCCCTCGTGGCGATGGCCTGGCTCAGCACCGTTTCGGCCGATCTGTTCGTCAACAAGCCGCTTGGTCTTGCGCCCGATGGCATCGAGTTCAAGCGCGCGCATCTCTACGACGTCAATCCGGTTGGCGTCGGGGCCATGATCCTGTCGGGCGGCACAGCGCTGGCGGCGCATTTCGGTGCGTTCGGCGCCATGGCCGCAGCGCTGGCGCCTTACATCGCGCTGGTTGTCGCCTTTGTGGCCGCACCGGCGATCGCCTGGGCAACGGGCGGTCGCTATTATCTCGCGCGGCGGCCACGCCGTAGCTGGGCGAGCCGAAGCGAAATCAACTGCTCGATCTGCGAGCATCCGTTCGAGCCCGAGGACATGGCTTGGTGTCCAGCCTATGCCGCGCCGATCTGTTCGCTTTGCTGCTCGCTCGATGCACGCTGCCACGATCTGTGCAAGCCAAAGGCCCATCTGCGCGCGCAGGCACAGGTGGTGGCGGATGCGACGCTCCCATCCTGGGCGGTGGAAAGCCTGCAAACCCGGCTCGGCCGCTTCGGCATCGCGATGGCTCTGTCGCTCGGCATGCTCGCGGCGATCCTCGGCATGGTCTATGCCTTCGCAACACGCGCAGCACCGGACACGGCGGAGGTGGTGGGCGCAACCATTGTCGTGGTGTTCTTCATCCTGTCGGTGGTGGCCGGCGTCGTGTCCTGGTTCCTCGTGCTCGCCCATGACACCCGCAAGGTCGCGGAAGAAGAAAGCGCGCGGCAGAACACGCTGTTTCTGCGCGAGATCGCCGCGCATCGGAAGACGGATGCGGCCCTTCAGGACGCCAAGGAAAAAGCCGAAGCCGCTAACCGCGCCAAGAGCCGCTATGTCGTGGGCCTCAGCCATGAGTTGCGCACGCCGCTCAACGCCGTGATGGGCTATGCGCAGATCCTTGAACGCGAAAGCGAAGCGCCACCGGCCTGGCAGTCAGGGGTCAAGGTGATCCGCCGCTCGGCGGAGCATCTGTCCGGCCTCATCGACGGTTTGCTGGACATTTCCAAGATCGAGGCGGGTCGGCTGCAGGTCTATTCCAACGAGATCAACCTCTCCGAGTTTCTCGACCAGATCGTCGGTATGTTCCGCATGCAGGCGGAAGCAAAGGGCCTCACCTTCCACGAAAAGCGTGATTCCGCCTTGCCGCTTTATGTTCGCACCGATGAAAAGCGGCTGCGGCAGATCCTGGTCAATCTTCTGTCCAATGCCATCAAGTTCACGCGCAGCGGACATGTGGAGCTTGCGATCACCTATCGCTCGGAAGTCGCGAGCTTCCAGGTCAGCGATAGCGGGCCGGGCATCGATCCCGATGATCTCCAGCGCATCTTCGAGCCCTTTACGCGCGGTCGCGCCGAACGCGATAGGCTTTCGCCCGGTCTGGGCCTCGGCCTGACGATCACCAAGCTTTTGACCGAGACGCTCGGGGGCGAGATCACTGTCCGAAGCAGACTCGGCGAAGGATCGACTTTCCAGGCGCGCTTGTTGCTGGCGCGAGTCAACCGCCCTGCCAGCCTTGCCGTGCAGGATGCGACGATCACCGGCTATGCAGGCGCCCGACGCACGATCATGGTGGTCGACGACAATGCCGATCACCGCGACATGGTCCGGCAGATGCTGGTGCCGCTGGGCTTCACAATTCTGACTGCAACCGATGGTCCGGACTGTCTGACGCTGCTCGAAGGCTTGGTCCCCGACCTCTTCCTTGTCGATATCCTGATGCCGGACATGACGGGATGGGAGTTGGTCGAGCGCCTGCGTGCACGCGGCATCGGCGCGCCTGTGATCATGCTTTCGGCCAATATCGGCGATGGCGTTGCGCGCAGTGGCGAGCATTCCGGCCATGACGATGCACTCGCCAAGCCGTTCAGCCTCACGCAGTTGCTCGACAGGATCGGTCTCCAGCTTGGTCTCGACTGGATCAAGAAGGCCGACGAAGGCGTGAAACCTCAGCCTAACCTGGAACTCGGAACCCTGTTAGCCATGCCCAATGCCGACGAGATCGAGGAATTGCTGCGGCTGGGACGAATTGGCTTCATGCGCGGCATCGATCGCAAACTTGCCGATCTAAGTGTCACCCCAGGCTATCGACCTCTTATCGAGAAGTTGCGGGCGCATGTCGAAGTCTATGACTTTGCAGGTTATTTGAAGCTGCTCGAAAGCATGAAGGAAGAGGTCGGCGTTGCAACCTGAAGGTGACATCGTTCTGGTTGTCGACGATTCTCCCGATGCGCTGGGCTTCATCACCCATGCGCTGGAACAGGCCGGGGTCGACGTGCTCGTAGCCACCAGCGGCGAGGCAGCACTCAAGATCGCGGCCGAGATCGTTCCTGATGTCATCCTGATGGATGCGGTGATGCCCGGCCTGAACGGGTTCGAGACCTGCCGGCGATTGAAGGCCCTGCCCGGCCTTGGCCATGCACCCGTGATCTTCATGACGGCTCTGACCGACACCGAGCACGTCGTGCACGCACTGGAGTCCGGCGGCGTGGATTATCTCACGAAGCCGATCAACCTCGAGGAATTGCGGGCGCGCATGCGCGTGCATCTGGCAATCGCGCGCCAAACCCGC
>NZ_DAMBUH010000054.1:0-22420 GCF_032053605.1 Tianweitania sp. | reverse complement strand
GTTCTTCGTTGGCGCTTATAAAAAGATGCCGCGGTTCTTCTCGACGGCTTCCTGGATGAAGGCCGCGACGACCTGCACCCGCCGCACGGCGCGCACCGAGTCGTGATAAACCAGCCAGTAGGCACGGCGGATCGGCATAGCTGCCGGTACCGGCACGAGGTCGGGATAGCGTCGGGCGATGAAGGTGTGGAGGATGCCGATGCCGGCATTGGCGCGTACGGCTTCCACCTGGCCTAGCGCCGATGAGATCGAAAACCGGGCCTGCCAGTCCGGCGTGATATCCGGCGCATAATCCAGGGACGGGCTGACGGTGAGATCGCCGACATAGCCGACCAGCCGATGCTGCAGGAGGTCAGGGATCGTCTGCGGCAGGCCATACTCCTTGGCGTAGACTTCGCCGGCATAAAGCTGCAGCGAGTAATCCACCAGCTTGCCGGCCACCAACCGCCCTTCCACCGGCCGATCAACTGTAATGGCAATGTCAGCCTCGCGCCGCGACAGGGAAAAGGATCGTGGCACGGGTACGAGTTGGATCTCCAGTTCGGGATGACGGCTGATTAACTCACCGAGATGCGAGGCGAGGAAGGCGACGCCGAAACCGTCCGGTGTGCCGATGCGCACCGGGCCCGCTACGGCCTCTTCCTCGCCCGACAATTCGGCGCGCGCGGCGATCAGGTCGGCTTCCATCCGCTCGGCCATGGCCAGGAAGCGCTCGCCGGCCGGCGTCAGAAGCGTACCTGTGGTGCCGCGGCGAAATAGCCGCGTTTTCGTGTCGCTTTCCAGAGCCGCGACCCGGCGTGAGACAGTCGCATGATTGATGCCTAGACGCTTCGCAGCACCAAGGATCTGCCCGGATCGCGCAACGGCCAGGAAGATGCGGATGTCGTCCCAGTTCATCGCATTGCGCCTCCGCCTTGCGCTGATTGTAGTACGAACAACACGACAACATCAATTCACGCACAACGGCTGCGTTTCCTCTCGCGTTGCGCGCGCGGCGTGAGCGGGGCAAAGTGGGCCATCATCGCTCCAAGGTGAAAACAGGGAGAAGAGCATTGGATCAGGTCGGACATTTCATCGGCGGCAAGCATGTCGCTTCCACCAGCGGTCGCAGCCAGGACATCATGCAGCCGATGGACGGCACGGTGCGCGGCCAGGTTGCGCTCGGAACGGTAGCTGAGCTGCGCCAGGCGGTCGAAAACGCGAAGGCCGCACAGCCGGCCTGGGCCGCCACCAATCCGCAGCGCCGCGTGCGCGTGCTGATGAAGTTCCTGCAGCTGGTCGAACGCGACTACAACGAGCTGGCCGAGCTGCTGGCGCGCGAACATGGCAAGACCATTCCGGACGCCAAGGGCGACATTCAGCGCGGCCTCGAAGTGGTGGAAGTCTGCATCGGCGCGCCGCATCTGATGAAGGGCGAGTTCACGGACGGCGCCGGCCCTGGCATCGACGTTTATTCCATGCGCCAGCCGCTCGGCGTGGTTGCCGGCATTACGCCGTTCAACTTCCCGGCCATGATCCCCCTGTGGAAGATCGCGCCGGCAATCGCCTGCGGCAACGCTTTCATCCTCAAGCCGTCCGAGCGTGATCCGGGCGTGCCGATGAAGATCGCCGAACTGTTCCTCGAAGCAGGCCTGCCGGCCGGCATTCTCAATGTCGTCAATGGCGACAAGGAGATCGTGGACGCGATCCTCGATGATCCCGACATCAAGGCCATCGGCTTCGTGGGTTCGACGCCGATCGCGCAATACATCTATTCGCGTGCCACCGCGAACGGCAAGCGCGCCCAGTGCTTCGGCGGCGCCAAGAACCACATGATCATCATGCCGGATGCCGACATGGACCAGACGGTCGATGCGCTGATCGGCGCGGGCTACGGTTCCGCCGGCGAGCGCTGCATGGCGATCTCGGTTGCGGTTCCCGTCGGCAAGGAAACGGCCGATCGCCTGATCGAAAAGTTGGTTCCGCGCGTGGAAAGCCTCAAGGTCGGCCCATCCACCGATCCGACCGCCGATTACGGCCCGCTCGTGACGCAAGCTGCTCTGGATCGCGTGCGCGGCTATGTCGACACTGGCGTCAAGGAAGGTGCCAAGCTTGTGGTCGACGGCCGTGGCTTCACCATGCAGGGCTACGAGAACGGCTATTACATGGGCGGCTGCCTGTTCGACGACGTGAAGCCGGACATGAAGATCTACAAGGAAGAGATTTTCGGCCCCGTTCTGTCTGTGGTGCGAGCGGCCAATTACGAGGAAGCGCTCAAGCTGCCGAACGAGCATGAATATGGCAACGGCGTTGCGATCTTCACCCGCGACGGCGATGCGGCCCGCGACTTCGCATCCCGCGTTCAGGTTGGCATGGTCGGCATCAACGTGCCAATCCCCGTGCCAATCGCCTACTACACCTTTGGCGGCTGGAAGGGTTCGGGCTTCGGCGATCTGAACCAGCACGGCTCAGACGCGTTCCGCTTCTACACCAAGACTAAGACGGTAACCTCGCGCTGGCCGTCCGGCGTCAAGGACGGTGCGGAGTTCGTGATCCCGACCATGAACTAGTCGAAATTATCGTTACTTTTATGAAAAGGCGGCGCTTCGGTGCCGCCTTTTTAGTTCCGTCAAGCGCCATTAACACTCTTCACAAAAACGTGATGCAACAAGGTTAACCCTGGAATCTTATTAGGTCATCGCAGCGCACGAACACGGAAGCAGCGGCGAACAAGAGAATTCCAGACCGGCGCGAGCAACTGAGAAGCATAGCTTCCTGATGTTGGCGAAGCTCTCAAGGAGAAGACCATGATCCGCATCGCAACTCTTCTTGCCCCCGTCGCCATTGCCGGCCTGTTCGCCACCGTTCCGGCCATCCACGCTGAGCAGGCTGCACCCGTTCAGCAGACAGCTGCTGCACAGCTCGCGTCGTCCACCATGGACCAGATGAACACCTGCGGCGCACGCAACGAAATCGTGCAGAAGCTGTCGGCTCAGTTCAAGGAAGCTCCGCAGTCGGTCGGAGTTGTCGATCAGAGCGCGGTGCTGGAAGTCTTTGTGTCGGATGCAGGCACCTGGACAATCCTTGCTACCGGTACGGACGGCAACTCGTGCATCCTCTCGGCCGGTGACGGCTGGCAGAGCCGCGGCAACATCGGCCCAAGCGCATAAGCTTCCGCTGTCTTAGATGGCGACTGCATCCAGCGGCCGAACCACTTCATTATCTGACCTGACCGAGACGCCGGGCTGCAAAGCTTCGGCGTCTTTGCGTAGCATATCCATCAATCGCTGCATCGCATCGGCTGCGGCATCCGCATCGCCGCGCAAGACGGCCTCGATTACCGTGATGTGCCGATTGGCCGCTTGCGCCAGGCCACTGCCGCGCCGATAACGATACCAGAAGCGGCGGCTGTGGGTTTGCAGCGGTGCTGCCACCCGCACGGCGAACGGATTGTCGGACGCAAAAGCCAGTGCTTCATCCCATGCCTTGTCGGCAGCAAGAAACGCCTTGTCGTCATTCTCCGCCGCAGCCGCATACATGGCCTCCGACGCCTGCAAGAAGGGTCGGCGCGCTTCCGGCGTGATCGACAAGGCGGCCGAGCGCGCCAGCACGATCTCAATCCCCTGCCGCGCATCCATGACCTTGGACCAACCGCCGGCATCAAGCGGCGCAACAAGCAGGCCGGTGCGTGGCCGCACGATCAGGAACCCTTCCCACGCCAGCCGCTGGATCGCCTCGCGTACAGGGGTGCGGCCAAGCCCCACGCGTTCCAGCAAGATGCTTTCGGTTGTCGTGCTGCCCGGCTCGAGTGCCAGGGTGACGATCATCTCTTCAAGCGCATGATACGCCCGAACGGCTACGGGAACGTCAGAGGTCAGATTCATGCTACGTTGATATATCACTGATTGACAAAAGCCAAGACAGGCTTTAAGCCGGCTGTCAGCTGATATATCACTGGAGCAGATATTATGTGGTCTGGCGTTTTTCCTGCCGTAACAACCAAGTTCACCGTGGATGACGAACTCGACCACGCCGAAATGGAACGCTGCTTCGCGCTCCAGATGGAAGCCGGCTGCGACGGCATCATCGTTGCCGGTTCGCTGGGCGAAGGCCCGATGCTGAGCCATGACGAAAAGCTGACGGTGCTGAAGATCGCGCAAGATGCGGCAGCGGGTAAACCGGTGCTCATGACGGTCAACGAGGCCGGCACCCGCGAAGCCGAACAGCTCGGCAAGCGTGCCGCACAGGCTGGCGCCTCCGGCCTGATGGTGGTTCCAAGCCCAATCTACCACACCAATCCGGATGAAACGGTTGCCGCCATGTCGGCCGTTGCCGCTGCCGCCGATTTGCCGGTGATGATCTACTCCAACCGCGTTGCCTACCGTGTTGACGTGACGCTGGAGATCATGGAGCGCCTCGGCGCCGACGAGCGCTTCGTGGCGATCAAGGAATCGTCCGACGACATTCGCCGCACCACTGAGATCATCAACACCTTCGGCGACCGCTTCGATCTGTTCACCGGCGTCGACAACCTCGCTTTCGAAGCGCTGTCGGTTGGCGCGATCGGCTGGGTTGCCGGTCTCGTTACCGCCTTCCCGCGCGAAACTGTGGCGATCTACCAGCTGATGAAGCAGGGGCGCCGCGACGAAGCGCTGTCGATCTATCGCTGGTTCCGCCCGCTGCTGGATCTCGACGTGTCCACCTATCTCGTTCAGAACATCAAGCTGGCCGAAGTGCACGCAATCGATACCAATGATCGCGTACGCCGTCCGCGCCAGCCTCTGTCGGGCGAGCGTCGCGCATCGGTCGAAAAGATCATCACCGACGCGCTCGCCGTCCGCCCGACGCTGCCGAGCTTCTGACCAAAACGAGGATCTGACCCGATGACCACCGCGCCTGACGATATCGCAATCATCGGCGCGGGCATCATCGGCATCTGTACGGCGGCCATTCTCGCGGAAGCGGGCTTGGCCGTCACGGTCTATGACCGCACCGGCATCTGCGAAGAAACGAGTTCCGGCAACGCCGCCGCCTTCGCCTTCTCGGACGTTCTGCCGCTGGCGCAAAAGGGCATGCTGCGCAATCTGCCGCGTTGGCTGCGCGACCCGCTCGGGCCCCTGTCCATTCCGCCTGCCTACTTGCCTGCCCTCATGCCATGGCTGTGGCGCTTTCATCGCTCCAGTGGCGCGCGCCATTATGAAACCGCGCTCAAGGCCCAAGCCGGTTTGATGCGGCTGGCCGAGCGCGAATGGCTGGCGCTGATGCAGCGCTCGAACACGCGCTCCATGCTGCGCGAAGACGGCTCGCTGGAACTGTATCGCGACCAGGCCGAGTTCGCCGCTTCCCTGCCCGGCTGGGATGCGCGCGATCGCTTCGGCATCACCTTCCGCCATGTTGAAGGCGCAGATCTGGCCGAGCTTCAGCCCGGCCTGTCGCGCGAATTCATCAAGGGCACCTTCGTGCCGGACTGGAAAACGGTCTCCGACCCCAAGCTGCTCGGCAAGGCGATCTGGGCCTATGCGGAAAGCCGCGGCGCGCGCTTCGTTCAAGCCGGCGTACGGGCGGTGGGCTCGGGTAACACCATCCAGATCGACCTCGACACCGGCGAAACGCGCCGCGCAAAACGGCTGGTCATCGCCGCCGGCGCCTGGTCGCACAGACTTGCCGGTAACTTAGGCGACCGTATCCCGCTGGAAACCGAGCGCGGCTACAACACGACGCTCCCCACCACGGCCTTCGACGTGAAGCGGCAGCTGATCTTTTCCGGCGACGGCTTCGTCATCACCCCGCTTGAAACCGGCCTGCGGGTCGGCGGCGCGGTGGAACTGGCCGGTCTTGTGCGCCCCGCCAATTACGAGCGCTCGAAAGCCATGCTGACCAAGGCGCAGCGCTTCCTGCCCGGCCTCGATCCATCGGGAGGGCGCGAATGGATGGGTTATCGTCCTTCCATGCCGGACTCGCTGCCGGTGATCAGCCGTGCGCGCGCCAACAATGTCTTCTATGCTTTCGGCCACGGCCATCTCGGCCTGACCCAGGCCGCCGCCACCGGCAGCCTCATTCGCGATCTTGTTCTCGACCAAACGCCTTCGCTCGACCTCAACCCTTTTCGTGCCGACCGCTTCTAGGATCCACCCATGGCTCGCCACACCTTTTCCTGCATCGATGGTCACACCTGCGGCAATCCCGTGCGCCTCGTGTCCGGCGGCGCTCCGCTTCTGCACGGCAACACGATGCTGGAGCGTCGCGCGCACTTCCTTGCCGAGTATGACTGGATCCGCACCGGCCTGATGTTCGAGCCGCGCGGTCATGACGTGATGTCGGGCTCCATCCTCTATCCGCCGACGCGCGAGGATTGCGACATCGCCATCTTGTTCATCGAAACCTCCGGCTGCCTGCCGATGTGCGGCCATGGCACGATCGGCACCGTGACGATGGCGATCGAGCAGGGCTTGGTGAAGCCGAAGACGCCGGGCGTGCTGCGCCTCGACACGCCGGCCGGCCTGGTGATCGCCGAGTACCGTCAGGAAGGCGATTACGTCGAAGAAGTGCGCATCACCAATGTGCCGTCCTTCCTTTACGCCGAAGGCCTCGCGGTGGATTGCCCGGGCCTGGGCGAGATCACCGTCGACATCGCCTATGGCGGCAATTTCTACGCCATCGTCGACCGCCAAGAAAACTACCGCGACATGGCCGATTACTCGGCCGGCGAGCTGATCGCCATGAGCCCGGTTGTGCGCCAGCGCCTCAACGAACGCTACCAGTTCGTGCATCCCGGCAATCCCGATATTTCTGGCCTGCGCCACATCCAATGGACCGGCGCGCCCACGATAGAAGGCGCCGATGGCCGCAATGCCGTGTTCTATGGCGACAAGGCCATCGACCGCTCGCCCTGTGGCACCGGCACTTCCGCGCGCATGGCGCAGCTGCACGGCAAGGGGAAGCTGAAGGTCGGTGAGAGCTTTGCGCATGAATCGATCATCGGCTCGATCTTCAACGGCCGCGTCGAAATGGAAACCGAAGTTGCCGGCACGCCTGCCATCATCCCGTCGATCGGCGGCTGGGCGCGGCAGACCGGCTTCAACACCATCTTCATCGACGACCGCGACCCATTCCGCCACGGCTTTTCCGTGTAGGCATGACAGCATGTCGTAAGGGAAGGAGAATGTGGCGAAAAAAAGCGATGACTCTGATTTGGGCCAATGCTAGCCAGATGATGGTCCACTTCGACAGGGGGCAGGCCTCTTACGCGGCCTTCTCATCCTCGCGAAGCTAGACGATGGGCGTAGAAGTTAGGCGTTGCATTCGCAAGCCAAGCGGCTACGACTTCAGGGGGTAACTAGAAGAATGCGCGGCGTTGCCGCTCGCGACATTCTCGGGGAGCGCGACTTAAAGCATGCAGTATTTTATCCAGCAGCTTATCAACGGGCTGACGCTGGGATCGATCTATGGCCTGATCGCGATCGGCTATACGATGGTCTACGGCATCATCGGCATGATCAATTTTGCCCATGGTGACATCTTCATGATCGGTGCTTTCACCGCGCTGATCGTGTTCCTCATCCTCTCGGCGATCTTCTATTCGGTGCCGGTTGTGGTCGCGCTTCTGATCATGATGGTCGTCGCGATGATCATGACCAGCCTTTACAACTGGACGATCGAGAAGGTCGCCTACCGCCCGCTGCGCGGCTCCTTCCGCCTCGCACCGCTGATCACCGCCATCGGCATGTCGATCGCGCTGTCGAACTTCGTTCAGGTGACGCAGGGCCCGCGCAACAAGCCGATCCCGCCGCTGGTCACCGACGTTTACAACGTCTACGGCATCTCGATTTCGCTGAAGCAGATCGTGATCGCGGTGGTCACGATCGTGCTGCTCACTTTGTTCTGGTACCTCGTCAACAAGACCTCGCTTGGCCGCGCTCAGCGCGCCTGTGAGCAGGATCGCAAGATGGCGGCGCTGCTCGGCGTCGATGTCGACCGTACCATCTCCATCACCTTCATCATGGGCGCCTCGCTCGCCGCCGTCGCCGGCACGCTGTTCCTGATGTATTACGGCGTTGTCGCCTTCTCCGATGGTTTCGTACCGGGCGTGAAAGCCTTCACCGCAGCCGTTCTCGGCGGCATTGGCTCGATCCCGGGCGCCGTGCTCGGCGGCTTGCTGATCGGCCTGATCGAGTCGCTGTGGTCGGCCTATTTCTCCATCGACTACAAGGACGTGGCGGCCTTCTCGATCCTCGCCATCGTGCTGATCTTCCTGCCCTCTGGCCTGCTTGGCCGGCCGGAAGTGGAAAAGGTCTGAGACCATGACAGCGATCTCGGACAACACGGCGCGATCCACGTCGAGCCCCTATGGCGAAGCCATTCGCCAGGCCCTTTACGCGGCGCTCCTTTCCGCCGGCCTGTTCTTCTTCTTTATCGGCCTGGAAAGCACGCAGGACATTTCCAACCGGCTGATCCTGCGCAGCCATTGGGGCGTGCTGGCGACCGTTGTGGCACTCGTCGCGATCGGCCGCTTCGCGTTCATCGCCTTCGTGCTTCCGGCCGTCGACCGCCGCCGCGCCAATCGTGGACCGATCGCCGTCGTGGCCGAGAAGGACCAGTCCTTCCTGCGCCGCCACCGCTTCAAGATCATGATCGCGCTGCTGGTTCTGTATCCCGTGATCATCGTATCGACAGTGGGCATGCAGGGCTCGCTGAAATGGGTCAACAATTTCGGCGTCCAGGTCCTGATCTACGTAATGCTGGCCTGGGGTTTGAACATCGTGGTCGGCCTCGCCGGCCTGCTCGATCTCGGTTATGTCGCCTTTTATGCCGTGGGCGCTTATGCCTATGCGCTGCTCGGCACGCATTTCGGCCTGTCCTTCTGGATCCTGCTGCCGGCCGCCGGCATCATGGCGGCCTTCTGGGGCGTGCTGCTCGGCTTTCCCGTGTTGCGACTACGTGGCGATTATCTTGCCATCGTGACGCTGGCCTTCGGCGAAATCATCCGCCTTGTGCTGATCAACTGGCGCGACGTGACCAAGGGCTCGGCCGGCATTTCCGGCATTCCGAAGATCACCTTCTTCGGCTGGTTCGACTTCAACGTGTCGTCGCCGAACTATATTGGCAAGGTCTTCGATATCCCGACCTCCGGCGCATATTACACCATCTTCCTGTACTACCTGATCCTTGCCCTCGCGCTGCTGACGGCTTTCGTCACCATCCGTCTGCGCCGTTTGCCGGTGGGTCGTGCCTGGGAAGCGCTGCGTGAAGACGAGATCGCCTGCCGGTCGCTCGGCATCAACACCACCAACACCAAGCTGACCGCTTTTGCGATCGGCGCGATGTTCGGCGGCTTTGCCGGCGCCTTCTTTGCGGCACGCCAGGGCTTCATCAACCCGGAAAGCTTCGTGTTCCTGCAGTCCGCCATCATCCTGGCTATCGTGGTTCTGGGTGGCATGGGCTCGCTGTCAGGCATCGCCATCGCCGCGCTGGTGATGATCGGCGGCATGGAAATCCTGCGCGAAATGCAGTTCCTGAAACTGGTGTTCGGCCAGAACTTCACGCCCGAACTCTACCGCATGCTCCTGTTCGGCATTGCCATGGTTGTTGTCATGGTCTGGAAGCCGCGCGGATTTGTCGGCAGCCGAGAACCCACCGCCTACCTCAAGGAAGCGCGCGCCGTGTCCTCGACGTTCACCAAGGAAGGCCACGGCTGATGGCTGGCACAAACCTTCAGACCCCGATCCTCCAGGTCGATCATCTTTCGATGAAGTTCGGCGGCCTGGTTGCCATCGGCGACCTTTCCTTCACCGCCCCGCGCGGCGAAATCACCGCCCTGATCGGCCCCAACGGCGCCGGCAAGACCACCGTGTTCAACTGCATCACCGGCTTCTACAAGCCGACCGAAGGCATGATCACGATGACCCGTGCGTCCGGCGAAAAGTTCCTTCTGGAGCGGATGCCGGACTTCCAGATCACGGCCAAAGCAAAGGTCGCGCGCACCTTCCAGAACATCCGCCTGTTTTCCGGCATGACCGTGCTGGAAAACCTCCTGGTGGCGCAGCACAACGCCCTGATGCGGGCGTCCGGCTTCACCGTTCTCGGCTTGCTGGGCTTGGGCGGCTACAAGGATGCCAGCCGCGCTTCGATCGAAAAGGCCGTTTACTGGCTGGAAAAGGCCGATCTCATGGATCGCGCCGATGATCCGGCCGGTGACCTGTCTTATGGCGCACAACGACGCCTCGAAATTGCGCGCGCCATGTGCACCGGTCCCGAACTGCTGTGCCTCGACGAGCCTGCTGCCGGTTTGAACCCCAAGGAGTCGCTTGCGCTCAACGAGCTGCTGCTCGGCATCCGGCGCGACAGCGGCACCTCGATCCTGCTGATTGAGCACGACATGGCCGTGGTGATGGAAATTTCCGACCACGTCGTGGTGCTCGAATATGGGCGCAAGATCTCCGACGGCAGCCCGGCTTCGGTGCGCAGCGATCCCAAGGTCATTGCCGCCTATCTCGGCGTCGATGACGAAGAAGTCGGTGACGTCCTGGTGGAAGTCGGCGATACCAGCGTCATCGAAGAACTGGATGGTGTTGCGCCCGTCGCCCAGGGTCCGGCCGAAACCTCCTCCATGTTCGAAGGCCCGATCGCGGATACGGTCGAGGAAGCCGGCGGCGAGACCATCGTGCCCGCATCTCCCGCCGCCTCTAAGGCGGCGCAGGTTGAGGCTGAAACTGCCGCGATGTCTCCCGTCGAACCAAAAGGCCCAGCACAATGACGGGACAAACACCGCTTCTGGCCGTCGAGAAGGTCGAAACCTTCTACGGCAACATTCGCGCGCTGAATGGCGTCGACGTTTCGGTCAACCAAGGCGAGATCGTTGCGCTGATCGGCGCCAACGGTGCCGGCAAGTCGACCTTGATGATGACGATCTGCGGCGCCCCGCATGCGCGCGCCGGCCGCATCACCTTCGACGGCACTGACATAACCGCCATGCCGACGCATGAGATCGCCCGGCTACGCATCGCCCAGTCTCCGGAAGGCCGCCGCATCTTTCCGCGCATGAGCGTGCGCGAAAACCTGCAAATGGGCGCCAGCCTCGACAACATGCAGTATTTCGACCAGGACGTGGAAAAGGTCTTCGCCCTGTTTCCGCGCCTGAAAGAGCGTATCGACCAGCGCGGCGGCACGCTGTCGGGTGGCGAACAGCAGATGCTGTCCATCGGTCGCGCACTGATGGCACGTCCCAAGCTGCTGCTGCTCGATGAACCGTCGCTTGGTCTGGCACCCCTGATCGTGAAGCAGATCTTCGACGCCATTCGCGAACTCAACCGCACCGAAGGCCTGACCGTCTTCCTCGTGGAACAGAACGCCTTCGGCGCGCTGAAGCTCGCGCATCGCGGTTATGTCATGGTCAATGGGGCGGTCACGATGTCGGGCAGCGGACGCGATCTGCTCGCCAATCCGGAAGTCCGCGCCGCCTATCTCGAAGGCGGGCGGCATTGATGCAGGAGACGATGTCGTGAGCGGTTTCCTTTACGAAGAAGCCAATATCTGGGAGTTCTTCTTCATCACCTTCATTCTGGGCGGCTGGGCTGCCTGGATGACAGGGCGCGCCTGCGCCAAGACCTGGCGGTCTTACCTGTCGCTGTTCTTCTCGCTGCTGGCTTTGGGCGTCGCGGTTCGCTTCATTCATCATGCGTTGTTTGAAGGCACGATGTTTTCGCTCCACTACTACCTCGTGGATACGATCATCCTGATGGTCTTCGGCTTTGTCGGCTATCGTTATACCCGCACCAACCAGATGGTGCGCCAATATGGCTGGCTTTATGAAAAAGGATCACCCCTGTCCTGGAAGGCGCGTTCCTGAGCTTTGGGCCTGATCTTCACCATTCCCGCCGAGACACTTTGAATCGGCGTGACAACTGCCTGAAAATGGGCAAACTTTACTTTCTGCGAGGGGTGGGCATCGCACGGAAGTTTCATCCAGGCCTGCTTATACGAATGGGAGTGCACTCATGAAGAAGTCTCTGTTATCAGCAGTCGCCTTGACCGCGCTTGTCGCGTTCAGCGGCAGTGCCTTTGCGGACGTCCTGCTGGGCGTCGGCGGTCCGATCACCGGCCCGAACGCCGCTTTCGGCGCACAGTTGCAGAAGGGCGCCGAGCAGGCTGTTGCCGACATCAACGCAGCCGGCGGCATCAACGGCGAAAAGATCACCGTCACGGTCGGCGATGACGCATCCGATCCGACGCAGGGCGTTTCGGTCGCCAACAAGTTCGCTGCCGATGGCGTGAAGTTCGTAGTCGGCCACTTCAACTCGGGCGTGTCGATCCCGGCTTCGGAAGTTTATGCCGAAAACGGCATCGTGGAAGTCACCCCTGCCGCAACCAACCCGGTCTTCACCGAGCGCGGTTTGTGGAACACGTTCCGCGTTTGCGGTCGTGACGACCAGCAGGGCATCGTTGCCGGCAAGTACATTGCCGAGAACTTCAAGGACGCCAAGGTTGCCGTGATCCACGACAAGACGCCTTATGGCCAGGGTCTTGCCGACGAAACCAAGAAGGCGCTCAACGAAGCCGGCGTGACGGAAGTCATGTATGAAGGCGTGAACACCGGCGACAAGGACTTCTCGGCCCTGATCGCCAAGATGAAGCAGGCCAATGTCTCGCTCATCTACTGGGGCGGCCTCCACACTGAAGCCGGCCTGCTGATCCGCCAGACCGCTGACCAGGGCGTCAAGGCGCCGCTGTTCTCGGGCGACGGCATCGTGTCGAACGAACTCGCTTCGATCGCCGGCGACGCCGTGGTCGGCACCTACAACACGTTCGGCCCGGATCCGCGCAACAACCCGAACGCCAAGGACGTGGTCGAGAAGTTCCGCGCTGCCGGTTTCGAGCCTGAAGCCTACACGCTCTACGCTTATGCCTCGACGCAGATCATCGCGCAGGCCGCTGCTGCCGCCGGCTCGAACGATCCGGAAGCCGTTGCCAAGGCAATCCACGAGAAGGGTCCGTTCAAGACCGTTCTCGGCGAACTGTCCTTCAATGAAAAGGGCGATCGCACCGATGCCGACTACGTCGTGTATCAGTGGAAGAAGAGCGCCGACGGCAAGTACAACTACGAGCAGCTCTAAGCTCTCCAGCGCCTAAACCGCTTCGAAATGCCCGGTGCTCAGCGCCGGGCATTTTTCGTTTGTACGCGTGACGGTCAGGATTTTTGCGTCTGCAGCACGGCACTTGTTGCGCTGCATCATGATTTACGCAAACTTAGAACCGCCGCTCGTTAGCGGCAGGGAGAGAGCTTTGCCGATCAAGAAAATCCTCGTCGCCAACCGGTCCGAAATTGCCATCCGCGTGTTTCGCGCGGCCAACGAGTTGGGCATCGCCACCGTCGCGATCTGGGCGGAAGAAGACAAGTACTCCCTGCATCGCTTCAAGGCCGACGAAAGCTACCCGATCGGCCGTGGACCCCATCTGGCCAAGGATCTCGGGCCGATCGAGAGCTATCTGTCGATCGAGGAGGTGATCCGCGTCGCCAAGCTTTCGGGCGCTGATGCCATCCATCCCGGTTACGGCCTGCTTTCGGAAAGCCCGGAATTCGCTGATGCCTGCGCGGAGGCCGGCATCACCTTTATCGGGCCAAAGCCAGACACGATGCGCCGTCTCGGCAACAAGGTCGCCGCACGCAATCTGGCGATCGAGGTCGGCGTGCCGGTGGTGCCGGCCACCGAGCCCCTGCCCGACGACATGGAAGCGGTGAAGACGCTTGCGGCTGGCATCGGCTATCCCGTCATGCTGAAGGCCTCCTGGGGCGGCGGCGGACGCGGCATGCGCGCCATCCGTGCCGAGGCCGATCTCGCCCGCGAGGTCACCGAAGCCAAGCGCGAAGCCAAGGCTGCCTTCGGCAAGGACGAAGTCTATCTCGAAAAGCTGGTGGAGCGCGCCCGCCATGTCGAGGTGCAGGTGCTTGGCGACACCCACGGCAACACCGTACATCTGTTCGAGCGCGACTGCTCCATCCAGCGTCGCAACCAGAAAGTCGTGGAACGCGCGCCCGCACCCTATCTCGACGACGCGCAACGCGCCGAGCTCTGCGGCTATGCGCTGAAGATCGCCGACGCCACCGATTATGTCGGCGCCGGCACGGTCGAGTTCCTCATGGATGCCGACACCGGCAAGTTCTATTTCATCGAGGTCAACCCACGCATCCAGGTCGAGCATACCGTGACCGAACAGGTCACCGGCATCGACATCGTCAAGGCGCAGATCCACATTCTGGAAGGCGCTGCGATCGGCACTGTTGAGAGCGGCGTTCCGGCGCAAAGCGACATCCGGCTCAACGGCCACGCCCTGCAATGCCGCATCACCACCGAAGACCCCGAACAGAATTTCATCCCGGATTACGGCCGCATCACCGCCTATCGCGGCGCCACCGGCTTCGGCATCCGCCTCGATGGCGGCACGGCCTATTCGGGTGCTGTGATCACACGCTTCTATGATCCGCTCTTGGAAAAGGTGACGGCCTGGGCGCCATCATCCGGCGAAGCGATCAAGCGCATGGAGCGTGCGCTGCGCGAGTTCCGCATTCGCGGCGTGGCGACCAACCTCACCTTCCTGGAAGCGATCATCACGCATCCCGCCTTCCACGATAACAGCTACACGACGCGCTTCATCGACACGACGCCGGAACTGTTTGCCAGCGTGAAGCGGCAGGACCGCGCCACCAAGCTGCTGACCTATCTTGCCGATGTCACGGTCAA
The DNA here is from genome assembly GCF_032053605.1 of Tianweitania sp. Classification (NCBI taxonomy): domain Bacteria; kingdom Pseudomonadati; phylum Pseudomonadota; class Alphaproteobacteria; order Hyphomicrobiales; family Phyllobacteriaceae; genus Tianweitania; species Tianweitania sp. Next base: position 7,706 of record NZ_DAMBUH010000054.1, on the reverse strand, counting down.
CGGCCATCCCGAAACCCGCGGCCGCCCCGGCCCACGCGCCGATATCGCAGCGCCGCGCGTGCCGCATTTCGACCGCGCGATCACCGACGGGACTAAGCAGACGCTCGACGCACTCGGCCCGGATGGCTTCGCCAAGTGGATGCGCGGTGAAAACCGCGTTCTCGTTACCGACACCACCATGCGCGACGGCCACCAGTCGCTGCTCGCCACCCGCATGCGCTCAGCAGACATCGTGTCGATCGCCGGCGCTTACGCCCGCGCTCTGCCCGAACTCCTGTCGCTGGAATGCTGGGGCGGTGCGACCTTCGACGTCGCAATGCGCTTCCTCACCGAAGATCCGTGGGAGCGGCTTGCCAGGATCCGCACGGCCGCGCCGAATATCCTCCTGCAGATGCTGCTGCGCGGCGCCAACGGCGTGGGCTACACCAACTATCCCGACAATGTCGTGCAGCATTTCGTGCACGAGGCCGCGAGCGGCGGCGTCGACCTGTTCCGCGTGTTCGACTGCTTGAACTGGGTCGATAATATGCGCGTCGCGATGGATGCCGTGCGCGCCGAGAACAAGCTGTGCGAAGCGGCGATCTGCTACACCGGCGACGTGCTCGACCCCGCCCGCGCCAAATACGACCTCAACTATTACACCGGTCTCGCCGCCGAACTGGAAAAAGCCGGCGCGCATATCATTGCCGTCAAGGACATGGCCGGCCTGCTGAAACCCGCCAGCGCGCGCGTGCTGTTCAAGGCGCTGCGCGAATCGACCGACCTGCCGATCCACTTCCACACGCATGACACCTCCGGCATTTCCGCCGCGACCGTGCTTGCGGCGGTTGAGACCGGCGTCGATGCGGTGGATGCCGCGATGGACGCGTTTTCCGGCAACACCTCGCAGCCCTGCCTCGGCTCGATCGTGGAGGCGCTGAAGGACACGGATCGCGAAACCGGCCTCGATCCGGCAGCGATCCGCCGCATTTCCTTCTATTGGGAAGCCGTGCGCAATCAGTATGCGGCCTTCGAAAGCGACCTCAAAGGGCCGGCTTCCGAGGTTTACCTGCATGAGATGCCGGGCGGCCAGTTCACCAACCTCAAGGAACAGGCGCGCTCGCTCGGGCTGGAAACTCGCTGGCACGAAGTGGCGCAGGCCTATCATGACGTGAATCTGATGTTCGGCGACATCGTCAAGGTCACGCCGTCGTCCAAGGTCGTGGGCGATATGGCGCTGATGATGGTGTCTCAGGACCTGACCGTCGCCGATGTCGAGAACCCCGCGCGGGATATCGCGTTCCCGGACTCGGTGGTGTCCATGCTGCGCGGCGATCTCGGCCAGTCGCCCGGCGGTTGGCCGGAAAGGCTGCAGAAGAAGGCGCTGAAGGGTGCCGCGCCGATCACCGATCGTCCCGGCGCGCTGCTCGAACCGGCAGATCTACCTTCTTTGCGCAAGGAACTCGAAGAGAAACTCGGCCGCGCGCCGACGGAGCAGGAGTTTGCTTCCTGGCTGATGTATCCGAAGGTGTTCCTCGACTTCGCCGCCGCGCAGGACACCTACGGCCCCGTCAGCGTTTTGCCGACGCCGACCTATTTCTACGGCATGCAGATGGAGGACGAGATCTTCGTCACGCTGGAAAAGGGCAAGACGCTGGTGATCCGCTGCCTTGGCGAAGGCGATGTCGATTCCAAGGGCAAGGCCACCGTCTTCTTCGAGCTCAACGGCCAGCCGCGCCGTATCAAGGTGCTCGATCGGGCGCGCGGTGCTGCCAACGGAACGGTACGGCGCAAGGTCGAGGCGGGCAACGACACCCAGGTCGGCGCGCCGATGCCCGGCGTGGTTTCGACGCTTGCCGTATCAACCGGACAGGCGGTGAAGGCCGGCGACGTGCTGTTGTCTATCGAGGCCATGAAGATGGAAACCGCCCTTCATGCCGAGCGCGACGGCACGGTGGCCGAAGTACTGGTCAAGGCCGGCGACCAGATCGACGCCAAGGATCTGCTGATCGTTTATAGCTGAATATCAGCCGGTCACGCGAAGTGACTGGCTGGCTCTGCGCCAACCTTGCTTGGTGCATTGACTTGCGCCCGCATCAATTTAGCTGTCGCTCCGCAGATGGAAGGGGCGGCAATGGCGATCACGACGGAAAACAGAGCGGCGGCACAGCGCGGCCGCTGGGCGGTCGCCGCCATGTTCTGCACCAACGGCTTCATCGTCGGCAGCTGGGCGCCGCAGATCCCACTGTTGCTGACACGGCTCGATATCCGCGAAGCAACGCTCGGCCTCTTGATCCTGGGCTTCGGCCTCGGCGCGCTGGTCGCCATGCCCTCCTGCGGCCTTCTCATTCCCCGCTACGGGTCGCAAAAAGTCCTCACCGCTTTTGCCGTTGCTTGCACGGCCGGTTTGCTGATCGTCATTGCCATGCCAAGTGTCTGGCTGGCAGCGCCCGCCATGGTTCTGTTCGGCGCCTTGGTCGGCGGCATGGATGTCGCGATGAACACCAATGCGGTGGCCGTTGAGCGCAAGCTCGGCAAGGCCATCATGTCGGCCTCGCACGGCTTCTGGAGCCTCGGCGGCTTTGCCGGCGGCGGCTTGGGCGGCCTGACGATCCAGCGTTTCGGCACCCTGCCTCATGCCATCATGGTCACGCTTATCACCCTGGTCGTGGTCTTCGCCGCGATCCGCTTTCTTGTCAGCGAGGACCAGCCGGCACCGGAAGCCAAGAGCCGGACCGGGTTTCCGCGTCAGCCCGCCATCTATATCGTCGGCCTCATCGCACTGTTTGCCATGATCCCGGAAGGCGCAATCCTCGATTGGGCCGCAATCTACCTGCGCCAGGAACGCAGCGCCGATATCGCCACGGCCGGCTTTGCCTTTGCCGCCTTTTCCGCGACCATGGCGACGATGCGCTTTCTTGGCGACATCGTGCGCAACCGCTTCGGCGCGGTGCTGACCCTGCGCGTGTCGAGCCTGATCGCGGCACTCGGCATCTTCGTGGCTGGCCTGTCGCCGACGCCGTGGCTCGCCATTGCAGCCTTCGCCTTTGCCGGTTTTGGCCTCGCCAACATCATCCCGATCGCCTTTTCGGCAGCCGGCAACCAGCCTGGAATTTCGTCGGCTGCCGGCATGAGCGTGGTGTCGACGCTCGGCTATTCCGGCATCCTCGTCGCCCCGTCTTTTATCGGCTTTATCGGCCAGAGCACCGGCTTCGCGCCGATCTATCTCGGCCTGTCGGTGTTGCTGGTGATCGTGTTCTTTGCCGCTCGCTTCGCGGCCTCGGCCGACGGCGCGCAATCTGGTCACTGAACGAAAAGCAAAAAGCCCGGCACGAAGGCCGGGCTTTGTCTTGTCTATGACTGGCTGCGTTTAAACGCGGCCCATCAGAACCAGGATCAGCAGCACCACCAGAATGACGCCGACGATGCCGGACGGACCGTAACCCCAGGCGCGCGAATGCGGCCAGCTTGGGATCGCGCCGATCAGGAGCAGCACGAGAATGATGATGAGGATGGTCGAAAGCGTCATCGCAGTTGCCTTTCACGAGACAGGATCAGATTGTGGCAAAAATGCGCAGGCGACCTATTGGTTCCTTCTAATATAACGGTGTCGTGAAGTAGGTGGCGAAGTTTCTCACTCAGCCGCCTTTGGATAAGGCAGCGATGGGCCGATCAGATCCTGATCCGAAGTCGGGGCTACAACCTCCGTCCGGTTGCGGCGGAAGATCCGCGCGAACCAGCTTGGCTTCTTCGCCCGGTTGTGTTCGCGAGTGAAAATCATCAGCATAGATGGCGTCACCACCAGCGTCAGAGCCGTTGCAAATGTCAGGCCGTAAACGATGGCCGACGACAGCGCGATCCACCACTGCGTGGACGGCGCGTTGATCGTGATCTCGTGATGGAAGATTTCGAGGCCAAGGCCAAAAGCGATCGGCAGCACGCCGAGAATGGCCGACGCCGCCGTCAGCACCACCGGGCGCGCCCGCTCGCGGCAGGTCTGCAGGATCGCATCGCGCTTGTCCCAGCCTTCCTCGCGCAGCCGATCATAGGTATCGATCAGCACGATGTTGTTGTTCACGACAACGCCGGCCAGCGCGATGAAGCCGATGCCCGACATGACGATCACGAAGGTCTGCCCGGTCAAGAGGATGCCGAGCAGCGCCCCGATCACCGCCATTACGACGCAGGACAGCACAAGGAACACGCTGGTGAACTTGTTGAACTGCGCAAGCAGCACCAGGAAGATCAGGAAGATGGCCGCGCCGAACGCGTTGACCAGGAAGGCGCCGGCCTCCGCGCTATCCTCGTTCGACCCGGCAAGCTTCCAGTCGATGCCGGGCTGCGCCATGTCGCCCACCACCTTTGCAACCGCCGCCTGCACTTCGGCAACCTGGAAGCCGGTGGCGACATTGGCCTGCACGGTGATCGTGCGCTTGCCGTCGATGCGGTTGAGGATGCCGACGGTCGGCTCGGCCTTGCGGGTAACAAAATTCGAGATCGGCACGGAACCCTGCGCCGTCTCGATCCGCAGATCGTCGAGCGCCAGCAGCGTGCGGCGATCTTCAGGCAGACGAAGGCGGATATCGACCGCGTCATCGGCGCCGGCTGGGCGATAATCGGTGAGCTTCAAACCGGTGGTGACAAGCTGCACCATGGTGCCCACCGAAATCGGCGAAATTCCATATTGCGCAGCCCTGGCGCGGTCGATCTCGAGCGCCCAGTCCACGCCTGGCGGCGGCAGACCGTTGGAAAGGTCGATGACGCCCGGCACCTGAGCAACCGCATCGGCAACCTTCTGCGCATAGGCGTTCAGGCCCGTTGGATCGGCTGCCGAGAGCTGCACCTGCACCGCCTTGCCGGTAGCCGGACCGGCATCGGGCACGCGCACCTCGACATCGACACCGGGAATGCCGGCCATGACCCCGCGCAGCTCGTCCAGGATTTCGTGCGCGGACTTGCGCTCGCGCCAATCGACGAACTCGTAGTTGATGACGCCGACGACGTCTTCCGGCACATCCTCGCCGCCGCGCGTCTTGCCGACCTTGGTCAGCACCGACTTGATACCGGGGAAGCCGAGCATCCGCTGCTCGGCGATGCGCGTCGCCGCGTCCATTTCGCCGAGCGAAAGATTGCCGCGTGCATGAACATAGAGCAGGCCGTAATCCGGCTCGACTGAGGGGAAGAACTCGACGCCGTTGCCGTATTTCACATAGGAGTAAAGGCCACCGGAGAGCAGCGCGACCGTCAGCACCAATGCGGTGATCGGGAAACGCACCGCCGTCTTCACGACGCCCATATAGAAGCCATCGCGCCCTTCGTGGTGCTCCTCTTTCGGCGCCTTGCCGATGATCGCGCCGATGGCGGGCGCAAACAGAAGCGCATAAGCCATGGACGCTGCCAGCGTCACGATCAGCGTGATCGGCAGATACTTCATGAAGTCGCCGACAATGCCGGGCCAGAACAGCAGCGGCGAGAAGGCCGCGATGCGCGTCAGCGTCGCGGCGATCACCGGGCCGGACATGCGCTTGGCCGCTTCTTCGAAAGCCTGCACCCGGTACACGCCCTCCGACATGCGCCGCTCGGCATATTCGGTGACGATGATCGCGTCATCGACCAGCATGCCGACCGCCAGGATCAGGCTGAACAGCACGATCATGTTGATCGTGTAGCCCATCAGCGCCAGCATCAAAATGCCGATCAGGAAGGACGACGGGATCGACAGGCCGATCAGCAGAGACGCGCGGCCCGACAGGGCATAGAGGATGACGATGAAGACCAGGATGACCGCGATCATCACATGGTTCTGCAGGTCGTTCAACAGCTGGTTGACGAAGGTGGACTTGTCCTGCGTGTAGGTCACCTGCAGGCCGGAAAGCGTTTGTTGGGTTTGGCTGACGAATTCGTTCGCCACCGCCTTCGAGCCCTCAATCGTCTCGACCACATTGGCGCCGATGCGCTTCTTGACCGCAATCGTGATGGCGCTCTTGCCGTCGATCCGCGCGATCGTTTCGGCATCCTCGAAGGTCGAGCGCACGGTGGCCAGGTCGCGTACGCGCACCACGGCATTGGCGCTGGCGACGACTGGCAGGTTGGCAACGTCTTCCGGCGTTTCGATCAGGGCGGGAACCTTGACCGCGTATTTGCCTTCGCTGCCCTCAATGGCACCGGCCGCAACCAGGCTGTTCGACTGGCCGATACCCTGGATCAACTGGTCGAGCCGCAACCCGTAGGAACTCAGCCGCACCGGATCGATGATCGCCTCGACCATCTCATCGCGCGAGCCCTGGATCTCGCCCTCCAGCACGCCCGGCACTTCCTCGATGCGGTCGCGCAGGGTCTTGGCGGCGGTTGCCAGCGCACGCTCGGGGATGTCGCCCGACAGCGTGACGAAGACCACCGGAAATTCGGAAAGGTTGACCTCGTTGACCGTCGGTTCCTCGACACCCGAAGGCAGATCGCGCTTGGCATCCTGAACCTTGTTGCGCGTGTCGATCAGCGCATCGCCCAGATCGATCGACGGATCGAATTCGACGATGACGTTGGCGCCGCCCTGAAAGGCGTTCGACTTCATCTCCTTGAGCCCCTTGAGGCTCTTGAGTTGTGACTCAACCGGCCTGAGCAGCAGGCGCTCAGCGTCTTCCGGCGAGATGCCCTGATAGATCAGGCTCACATACATGATGGGGATAGCGACGTCCGGCTCGGCTTCCTTCGGCACGGCGCGATAGGCCAGCGCGCCCGCGATCACCAGAAAGAGCAGGATCGACAGCGTCAGGCGGGCATTTCGGATGGCGATCGAGATGATGTCCATGGTCAGAGCGTCCCGCCGCCTGTGCCTTCCGCCAGCTTCTGGAGCGTTGCGGCATCGGCTTCAACCGGGTTGACCGTGTCGCCTTCCGTCACAAGGTCCTGCCCCGCAACGATCACGCGCGCATCGGCCGGAATGCCGCCAAGCACGAGGCCGCTCGGCGTGTCGTCAACGAGGTCGATCGTGTGAAACGCGACCTTGTTGTTCGGGTCGATCGTGCGGATGCCGAGCTCGCCGGTGCGCGAAAGCGTGACAACCGAACGCGGCAGGACGACGGCTTCAGCGGGCTGGACGCGCAGCGTAATTTCAGAAGTCATGCCAGCGGGAATAGCGCCATCGCCATTGGGGATCGCGACCTCGATGCGGAAGGTCCGGGTCTGAGCTGAGGATTCGCGGCTGATATAGCGGATGCTGCCTTTCACCTCACCGCCATTGATGAGGTGGACATCGGCCTCCGCGCCGAGGCGCAGATAGACGAGTTCGCGCTCATTGACCTCACCAACCGAAAGGATCGGATCGAGATTGAGCAGCGTCGCGACCTGCCCGCCTTGCGTCACCGAACTGCCGAGTTCGACATCCAGCCGGTCCACCACGCCGTCAAAGGGCGCACGCACTTCATTGCGCGACAGTTCCGCCTGCGCGGTTTCAAGCTGCGAGCGCGCTTGCGCCAGGGCAGCGCGCGAGGCGTCGATCTGCAGCCGCGCGAGATTGCCGGATTTGGCGAGGCTTTCGGACGCCGTGTTCTCGGCTTCACGTTGCGACAGCATCGCACGCGCCATCTCCACGCCAGCCGTCTTTTCTTCCGCCGCAAGTCTGAGAATGAGATCGCCGGCCTTGACCGTCTGGCCCTGTTCCACCGGCAGTTCGTCGATGATCCCGCCGACGCGCGTGGCCAGCAGCGCGCGCTTGTTGGCTTCGGTCA
>NZ_DAMBUH010000053.1:16215-23105 GCF_032053605.1 Tianweitania sp. | reverse complement strand
CGGGTTTGACGAGATCTAAAGCCGACCGCTCAGCTCGCGGCGCGCAGCCGCGAGTTGTTGAGCAGACCGCGCTCTTCAAGAACCGGATAGGCGATCGAGGCCAGAAGCGAGTTGATCTGCTTCAGGTCTCGGATCGTGTCGAGGTGGATGGTGCTCGTTTCCACGCTGCGGACCGAGCCCTCGCGCAGCCGGGCGAAATGACGGCGCGCGGTATCCTTCTCCGTATCGCGCAGCCGGTCCTTTTCGGCCACCAGCTGACGCGCCGTGGCGGCATCGCGTGAGACCAGCACGTTGAAGGCTAGGCGCGCATTGGCCAGCACCGCGGCGTGAAAGGCGGCCAATTCACGCCAGCCTTCGCCTGTAAATTCAAGCTTGTGCTGCACCTTCTTGCGGACATGCACCAGCATGTTGCGCACGATGATGTCGCCGACCTGTTCCAGCTTCACGCAGGCGCCCAGCAACTCGCTGCAGCGCTGCGCATCGTCTTCCGTCATCTCGGCGGGGTCAATGCGTGCAAGGTAGAGTTTGAGGCGGGCATGCCTGCGGTCGACACGGTCGTCGAGCCGCGCGAGAGCGTCGATGCCCTTCTGGTCCGCCGCTTCGTAAAGCTCGAAAATCCGCGCCAGCATTACTTCTATGATCTCGCAGATCCGCATGGCCTCGCGGGTCGCATTGCCGAGGGCGAGATGCGGGGTTTTCAGCGCGGAATCGTGCAGGATCGTCGGCTCGACGTCGGCCAGTTCCGGCTCCGGTTCCTGCTTCGTGGACATGCGCACGAAGGCTTCAGACGCCTTGAGGATGAGGCTCGCCAACGGAATGCCGGCGACCAGCATCAGGCAGTTGAAGGCAATGTGGGCGTTGACGATCTGGTCGGCGCCGGTTGCGCCAAGAAGGGTAACCGGCGGGCGAAAAGACAGGAACAGGGCCAGCACCACGATCGAGCCCACGCCGCGCATCAGGAGATTGCCGATCGGGACGACGCGCACTGGAGCCGGCGAGGCGCGGGTCAGAAGCGGGGCGATCAACGAACTGCCGAGATTGACGCCGAGCACCATCACCACGCCAAGCTCCGGCGGGATCAGGCCGCGCGCGGCGAGCGTCACCAGAAGCAATACCGCCGCGATGCTGGAATGAAACAGCCAGGTTAGCACTGCCGACAAAAGGAAGGCAGTGACCGGATCGCTGGAGAAATAGTCGATCACCAGAGGCAGGAGCCGGCTGTCGCGAAGTGGCTCCGACGCTTGCCCGATCATTTCCAGAGACAGGATCAGCAGGCCAATGCCGACGATGATGCGCCCGAGCTGACGCCACTCGCGCTTCTCGGTCGCCATGAACATCGTCGTGCCTGCGGCAAGGCAGATCGGCACGAGAAGCGTCAGGTCGAACGTCAGCAGCCTAACGACCAGAGCCGAGCCGATCTCGGCGCCGCGAACGGCGAGCTGGCCTGCAATGCCCGACACGATGCCCGAACCCGCAAAGGACCCGACCAGCAGGGTCACTGCCGTGGAGCTTTGCAGCGCAATCGCCAGTCCCGCGCCGGTGGCGACGGCTGCCAGCGGATTGCGCATGGTGGAGCGCAGCTTGATCCGCAGCACATCGCCATAAGCACGCTCGACGCCGGTCTTCACCATGCGCGTCGCCCAAAGCAGCAGCGCGATGGCGCCCGCGAGATGCAGGAAGAACACCGATCCCGTCATGGCCACCACCCGGCGACGAGGCGGAGCACGCCCCTATGTTCCAGCAGATTTCGCATTGTTTCCGGCATGATGTAGTTTAGCCGGATAATGGCTTCCACCACAAATGAATACCGTACTGCGCGCGACAGGGCTTGTCGCTGCTGTTTGTGGCTTCCTGTGAATCGCGGGCATCGCTGTGGGCGTTGATGGTATTCGACCGGCAGGGGGGCTATGACCTCGGTACCAGAGGTTTTTCATGCGCTTTCCCGACTCCTTTCTCGATGAAATTCGTGACCGGGTGCCGATTTCGGCGCTGATCGGGACGCGTGTTTCCTGGGATCGGCGCAAGACCAATGCGTCGCGCGGCGATTACTGGGCCTGCTGTCCGTTTCATGGCGAGAAGAGCCCGAGCTTCCATTGCGAGGACAAGAAGGGCCGCTACCATTGCTTCGGCTGCGGTGTGTCGGGCGATCATTTTCGCTTTTTGACTGAACTCGACAGCCTGTCCTTTCCTGAAGCGGTTGAGCGGGTGGCGGATATGGCGGGCGTGCCGATGCCGGCGCGCGATCCAGTTGCCGAGAAGCGCGAGAAGGAACGCGCGTCGCTGCATGACGTCATGGAAATGGCGACGGCGTTTTTTGAGGAACAGCTGCAAAGTTCGGGTGGCGCCAAGGCGCGGGCTTATCTGCGCGATCGTGGGCTGACATCGGTCACGCAGCGCGAGTTTCGGCTGGGTTATGCGCCGGACTCCCGCAATGCTTTGAAGGAGCACTTGGCCAGCAAGGGTGTCGACAAGAGCCAGATCGAAGCATGCGGCCTGGTTGTGTTCGGTGACGATATTCCCGTGTCCTATGACCGTTTTCGAGACCGCATCATGTTCCCGATCGAGGACACGCGCGGCCGTATCATTGCGTTTGGCGGTCGCGCGATGTCGGCGGAGGTTTCGGCGAAATATCTGAACTCCCCGGACACCGAACTCTTCCACAAGGGCAACGTCGTTTACAATTTCGCCCGCGCTCGGAAAGGGCAGGGCAAGGACGGCACGCTGATCCTTGTGGAAGGCTATATGGACGTGATCGCCTTGGCGCAGGCGGGCTTTACCAATGCGGTGGCACCGCTCGGGACGGCGCTGACCGAAAACCAGATCGAGCTGATCTGGCGCGCAACCGGCGAGCCGGTGCTGTGTTTCGACGGCGACGGTGCCGGGCAGCGGGCGGCTTGGCGGGCGGCAGACTTGATCCTGCCCACCGTTGCAGCAGGACGCACCGCGCGCTTCGTTTTGCTTCCGGAAGGCAAGGACCCCGATGATCTCGTGCGCGAAGAGGGTCCGGATGCATTTCGCAGGTCGCTCGGTGAGGCCCGACCGCTTGGCGATCTGATCTGGAGCCGCGAAACCGGTGGTCAGGTGTTCGAAACACCCGAACGGCGAGCGGCGCTTGAACAGGTGCTGCGCGAGATCACAGGGCGCATCAGGGATGAGAGCGTTCGGCGGCATTATCAGCAGGATATGCGCGACCGCGTTCATGCCTTTTTCGGTTCGACGCGGCCCAACAATCGCTACAACAACAATGATCGTGGCAAGGGACGCGGCGACAACACCTGGCGCGGCGGTGATGGACGACCGGGTGCAGGCGGCCGCGGGCCGATGGCCGTGTCGGAGAGCCTGACGCGTTCAGCGCTGGTCAACAATAGCGGAGCGCTGCCGATCCGCGAATCCGCCATGCTGGTGTCGCTGGTCAATCATCCCGGTCTGATCGACGCCTTCTTCGACGACATCGAGCGCCTCGAACTGGATCATCCGGTGCTGCGGCAGCTTCATGCCGGTATCCTGGATGCTGCCGCGCATCAGGCGACCGGCGACCGACAGGAACTGACGGACTATCTCAACAATTCAGGTCTCAGCGAGCCGCTTGAGAAAGCGAGCCTGATCGTGCGCCGGGTGGGGAACTGGACTGCGCTGGAAGATGCCGACATTGCCGACACGCGCGACGCGTTCCTGCAGCTGCTATACTTGCATAGAAGCGCATCAACTCTACATAGAGAGCTGAAAGCAGCCCAACTCGCCCTTGCAAATGATACAACCGAGGAGAACTTTCGACATCTCCTCGATATCCAGGCGCAGTTTCGCGAGTTCCAGGCTGTTGACGCGTTGATTGAAGGGTTCGGCATTTCTTCAGGGCGGGCGCGGCAGAGTTGATGGACGACAAGACGCGTCAGGCGATCCTTTGTCGCCGAATGATTCGCTTTGTGGAGCGAATCATGACAGCTGCCTTGACCTAGCGCCTGAGACGCGGAATCAGGAACAATTCGAATTTGGGTCGCGGAAAAGGCATCCGCGAAGGACTTTAACGACGAAACACCAGTGTGGACCGCGCGAGCCGCCGGGGGAACCGCCCTTTGGGACGAGGGTTAATCCGGAATTAATTGGGCTCGGATACGCGGTGGACAACGCGGGAGCGGCCCCGCCGCATTGATTGAGACGGATCGCGTTCGTTGCGCAACCGTCTGCTTGGAGAAGCTGAATCATGGCAGTGAAAGAAAAGGAAGAGGTCGAGACGGAACGCGAAAGCGCAACCGACGGGCCATTGCTCGACCTTTCCGATGATGCCGTCAAGAAGATGATCAAGGCCGCGAAAAAACGCGGCTATGTCACGATGGACGAGCTCAACTCGGTTCTGCCGTCGGAAGAAGTGACTTCCGAGCAGATCGAGGACACTATGGCGATGTTGTCCGACATGGGCATCAACGTCGTCGAAGATGACGAAGCCGCCGAAGAAGGTGGCGAGCGCGACGCGGCCGATGGCGAAGAAGACGCCAACGAACTGGCGGAGCGTACCGGCACGGCCGTTGCGGCGACTACCACCAAGAAAGAGCCGACCGACCGCACCGACGATCCGGTGCGGATGTATCTGCGTGAGATGGGCTCGGTGGAGCTTTTGTCGCGTGAAGGCGAAATCGCGATTGCGAAGCGCATCGAGGCTGGCCGCGAGACGATGATCGCGGGCCTTTGCGAAAGCCCGCTGACGTTCCAGGCCATCATCATATGGCGCGACGAACTGAACGAAGCCAAGATCCTGCTGCGCGAGATCATCGATCTCGAGGCCACCTATGCCGGCCCTGAAGCCAAGCAGGCGCCGGTTGTCGTCCATAATCCGGAAGACGCTGAGAAGCCCAAGGTCGACGAGCGCGGCCGCCGCATCCGTGAAGACGACGACATCACCAATGTCGGCGGCGAGAATCGGGTCGAGGACGACGACGAAGACGACGACGAGGCCAGCCTGTCGCTCGCGGCCATGGAGGCAGAACTCCGCCCGCAGGTGATGGAAACGCTCGACGTCATCGCCTCAACCTACAAGAAGCTGCGTAAGCTGCAGGACCAGCAGGTCGAGTCCCGTTTGGCAGACGCGGATTCGCTGTCGTCATCGCAGGAGCGCTCCTACAAGAAGCTCAAGGACGAGCTGATCACGGCGGTGAAGTCGCTATCGCTCAACAATGCGCGTATCGAAGCGCTGGTGGAGCAGCTCTACGACATCAACAAGCGTCTTGTTCAGAATGAAGGCAAGCTGCTGCGCTTGGCTGAAAGCTACGGCGTGCGCCGCGAAGAGTTCCTGCGTGAGTATCAGGGTTCGGAACTCGATCCGAACTGGATGGGTCGTGTCGGTACGCTGACCAGCCGTGGCTGGAAGGAGTTCGCCCGTTCGTCCAACTCTGCGATCGTGGACATTCGTCTCGAGATCCAGAACCTCGCGACCGAAACCGCGATCTCGATCCTGGAATTCCGCAAGATCGTGAACCAGGTCCAGAAGGGCGAACGCGAAGCCGCGATCGCCAAGAAGGAAATGGTCGAGGCCAATCTTCGCCTCGTGATCTCGATCGCCAAGAAGTACACCAACCGCGGTCTGCAGTTCTTGGATCTGATCCAGGAAGGCAATATCGGCCTGATGAAGGCCGTCGATAAGTTTGAATATCGTCGCGGTTACAAGTTCTCAACCTATGCGACATGGTGGATCCGTCAGGCTATTACCCGTTCGATCGCCGATCAGGCCCGCACCATCCGCATTCCGGTGCATATGATCGAAACGATCAACAAGATCGTTCGTACCTCGCGCCAGATGCTGCACGAGATCGGCCGCGAGCCAACGCCGGAAGAACTGGCTGAAAAGCTTGCAATGCCGCTCGAAAAGGTCCGCAAGGTCCTGAAGATCGCCAAGGAGCCAATCTCGCTCGAAACGCCGGTGGGCGACGAGGAAGACTCACACCTCGGCGATTTCATTGAGGACAAGAACGCGATCCTGCCAATCGACGCGGCGATCCAGGCCAATCTGCGCGAAACGACAACGCGCGTGCTGGCTTCGCTCACTCCGCGTGAAGAGCGCGTGCTGCGCATGCGCTTCGGCATCGGCATGAACACCGATCACACGCTGGAAGAAGTCGGCCAGCAGTTCTCGGTGACGCGTGAGCGTATCCGCCAGATCGAAGCCAAGGCGTTGCGCAAGCTCAAGCATCCGAGCCGGTCGCGCAAACTGCGGTCTTTCCTCGACAGCTAAGCTTAGCTGGTCGACAATATCAAAAGCCCGGCCGAGGGATTGGCCGGGCTTTTTCGTATGTGCTGCGGCCTTCTGACTCAGGCTGGAACAGCGTGGACTCCTCGTGGATTCGCTGAGGGATGAACCCTTGGGATCGACACGATGCCTGCACCCATTCCACAACGCGCACCACGCTTGAAGAACCCTATTCCGCGTATCCGCCGCCAGCCTGTCCGCTCTACCAGCGTTCATGAAGCCGGCTATGATGTGGCGACGCAAACGCTCGATCTGCGATTCAGCGGAGGTGTTTACCGCTACGATGCGGTGCCTCGTGCAATCTATGAGGCGTTGCTCGGCGCGGTTTCGCCGGGGCGGTTCGTCAACGATCAGATCCGCGGGCGCTTCCGCTGCCACCGTATCGGCTGATAGAAGAAGCCGGACAGCGCGCTATCAGTGGGACAATCATGCCGCAAACCACGCTCACGATCGCCACACACGGTGGTGGTCTTTACGAGTTTACGCAGGAAGCTCAGCGCTTCGTGCAGGGTGAGGGCATATCGAGTGGTGTGCTGACGCTGTTTGTGCGCCACACCTCGTGTTCCCTGCTGATCCAGGAGAATGCTGATCCGGATGTGCGGCGCGACCTCGATGCCTTCTTCCAGCGGCTCGTGCCGCCGGCCGATGATCA
>NZ_DAMBUH010000053.1:0-16205 GCF_032053605.1 Tianweitania sp. | reverse complement strand
GCGGCAGGTTGGCGCTCGGCACCTGGCAAGGGCTTTACCTGTTCGAACACCGTGCCGCACCGCATCGCCGCGAGATCGTTCTTCACCTGCAACGTGACTAAGCCTGTGCTGGAAGCGGGAAGGCTGATGCGCTAGGTCAGTGGTCAAGTTAAGCCATGAGGAGCCAGTGATGTCATTTCTGAAGAAGCTGTTTGGCGGCGGCTCCGAGGCCAAGCCGGCGGCACCAGCGGGTCCGGTCAAGGAGCTCGAGCATAAGGGCTTCCTGATCAAGGCGACGCCCTACAAGGAAGGCTCGGAGTTCCAGACCTGCGGTGTTGTTTCCAAGGAGATCGACGGCGAGCTGAAGGAGCACCGTTTCGTGCGCGCCGACCGTTTCGGCGACATCAATACGGCCGCCGACATTTCGATCGTGAAGGGTCGCCAGCTCGTGGATGAGCAAGGCGACCGCATCTTCGGCTAAGGGCGCGTTCTTACGCCGACTGGCGGCGGGTAAAGCCTTCGCTGGCGCGCAGAAGGTTGGTTGTATAGTCCTTCGCGACGCTGCGCTCGGCCAGTTCGGCCGATGTCAGTTGCTCCACTTCCGCGCCATCCTGCATCACCATCAGCCGGTCGCACATATGGGTGACGACGGCGAGATCGTGGCTGACCATGACGAAGGTCAGCGCGCGGTCGCGGCGGATCTGTTCCAGCAGGTTGAGGACTTCGGCCTGAACCGATGCGTCAAGCGCGGATGTCGGCTCGTCTAGCAGCAGAATGGACGGTTCCACGATCAGGGCGCGGGCGATCGCCACGCGCTGGCGCTGGCCGCCGGAAAGCTGGTGCGGATAGCGGAAGCGGAAACCTGAGCCGAGCCCGACCTCATCCAGCGCGCGATTGATGCGGCTTTCGCCATCGCTGACGCCGTGGATGTCGAGCGGTTCGCGGAGCAGGCGGTCAACGGTATGGCGTGGATGTAGCGAGCCGTAAGGGTCCTGGAACACCATCTGGACGCGTCGATAAAACGCCTTGTCGCGACGATTGCCCAAGGTCTGCCCATCAAGCGCGATCGTACCGGCGCTGACCGGCGCCAAGCCGGCGACAGCGCGCAGCAGCGTCGACTTGCCCGAGCCGCTTTCGCCGACCAAGCCAAAGCTTTCGCGTGGGGCAATGTCGAGGCTGACGCCTTTCAGCGCGCGAAAATGGTCATAGGTGACTTCGAGGCCGCGGATCGACAGGGCAGGGGTGGAAACGGTGTCAGCCATCATCGTGCCCATTCCACTTGGCGTTCGAGAACGGGAAGCGGATGGCGGCTTGCTCCGATCTTCGGCATGCAATTCAGAAGGCCTCGCGTATAGGGATGCTGGGCCTGCGACAGGTCACGTGCGGCAATCTCCTCCACGACGCGGCCGGCATACATCACCAGCACGCGGTCGCAGAACGAGGATACCAGCCGCAGATCGTGCGACACGAAGATCAGCCCCATGCCCTTGTCGCGCACGAGACTGTCGAGAATGGCGAGGATTTCCAGCTGCACCGTAACGTCGAGTGCGGAGGTCGGTTCATCGGCGATCAGCAGTTCCGGCCCAGCAATCAGCATCATCGCAATCATCGCGCGCTGGCCCATGCCGCCCGAGACTTCGTGCGGGTAAAGGTCGAAGACGCGTTTGGGATCACGGATCTGCACAGCTTCTAGCATCGCAAGCGCCCGTTCACGCGCTTCGCTGCGCGACACGCGCTCATGCGTGCGCAGCGTCTCCATGATCTGGCGGCCGATCGACATCACCGGATCCAGCGAATATTTCGGGTCTTGCAGAACCATGGCGATGCGCTTGCCGCGCAGGCGTCGACGCTCCGCATCGCCCATCGTAAGCAGATCCTGCCCGTCGAAACGTAGCCTGTCCGCCGTCACCTGCGCGCTCGGCGCGGTCAAGCCGAGGATGGCGCGGCCGGTCTGCGACTTGCCCGATCCGCTTTCGCCGACGATGCCCAGCCGCTCGCGTCCCAGCGTGAAGGATACGCCGCGCACGGCATCCACCGTGCCGGTGCGGGTTGGAAAGCGGACGGCGAGGTTTTGCACTTCCAGCAAAGGCGCGCTCATTGCCCAGAACTCCGCGGGTCAAGCGCGTCGCGCAGACCGTCGCCCAGCAAATTGAAGCCGAGGCTGACCAGCAGGATTGCCACGCCCGGTGCAGCCGCAACCCACCATTGGTCGAGGATGAAGCGGCGGCCGGACGCAATCATCGCACCCCATTCCGGCAGCGGAGGCTGCGCGCCCAGGCCGAGGAAGCCGAGACCGGCGGCGGTCAGGATGATGCCGGCCATATCCAGCGTCACGCGCACGATCAGCGAGGACATGCAGAGCGGCATGATGTGGCGCAGGACGATGCGGATCGGCGAGGCACCCATCAGCCGTACGGCCGAGATGTAATCGGAGTTGCGCACCTGCATGGTTTCGGCGCGCGCGATACGGGCATAGGGCGGCCAAGACGTGACGGCGATCGCGATGACCGCGTTTTCGATGCCGGGCCCAAGGGCTGCAACCAGCGCCAGGGCAAGCACGAGTTTGGGAAACGCCAGGAAGATGTCGGTGATGCGCATCAAAACTGCATCGACCCATCCGCCAGCATAGCCTGACACTGTACCGACCAGAAGGCCGATGGGGGCCGCGATGATGGCAACGAGAACAACGACATAGAGCGTCAGACGCGAGCCGTAGATGAGGCGCGAAAGGATGTCGCGGCCTTGGTCGTCCGTGCCGAGCCAATGTTCCCAGCTGGGCGGCAAGAGGCGCGCGGTGGCGAGATTGCCGATCGTCGGCGAGTAGGGCGCCAGCAGATCGGCGAAGATCGCGATAAGTACCAGAGCCAGGATGATGATCAGGCCGATCAGCGCCAGCCGGTTTTCGGCAAAGCGCCGCCAGGCTACGTAAGCGCGGCCGAGCTTAGCTTGGGTGCGCGACGTCGGACGATCGCTCAGGAGCCATTCGCGACGCGACAACTGCGCCTCTGCCATTGGCGGGGGCGTCGTGTTTCCCATCACGCTCATCGTGCCCGCGTCCTTGGATCGAGTAGCCGGTATAGCAGGTCCGACAGGAGGTTGATGGCGATGAACACGGAGCCGATCACGATCGTGCCGCCAAGCACAGCGTTCATGTCCGCGTTCTGGAGCGAGTTGGTGATGTAGAGGCCGAGGCCGGGCCAGGCGAAGACGGTTTCGGTCAGCACCGATCCTTCCAGAAGGCCGGCGTAAGACAGCGCGATCACCGTGACCAGCGGCACGGCGGCATTGCGCAAGGCGTGGCGCCAGATGATGCGGCGTTCGGACAGGCCCTTGGCCCGCGCGGCGACGATATATTCCTGACTAAGCTCGTTGAGCATGAAGGACCGCGTCATGCGCGAGATGTAGGCCAGCGAGAAATAGCCAAGCAGCAGCGAGGGCAGCGCCAGATGCGAGATGATGTTGCCGAAGGCCGACCAATCACGCTGGATGATGGAGTCCAGCAGGTAAAAGCCGGTGATCGGCGTGAATGTATATTCGTAGACGACGTCGATGCGGCCTGGACCGCCGACCCATTGCAGGCGGGCATAGAAGATCAGGAGGGCCAAAAGCCCGAGCCAGAAGATCGGCACGGAATAGCCGATCAGGCCGATAATGCGCACGATCTGGTCCAGCCATCCACCGCGGCGGACGGCGGCGAGAACGCCGAGCGGAATGCCGAGGATCGCGCCGATCAGCGTGCCGAGCGTTGCCAGCTCGATCGTGGCTGGAAATACGCGCTTGATGTCGGTCATCACGGGATTGGTGGTCAGCACGGAACGGCCGAAGTCGCCTGATAGCGCCTTCTGCACATAGATCACGAATTGCGTGGTGAGCGGCTCGTTGAAGCCGAGCTCCTGACGCGTGCGTTCCACCACATTGGCGGGCGCGCGGTCGCCGACGA
The DNA here is from genome assembly GCF_032053605.1 of Tianweitania sp. NCBI lineage: Bacteria > Pseudomonadati > Pseudomonadota > Alphaproteobacteria > Hyphomicrobiales > Phyllobacteriaceae > Tianweitania > Tianweitania sp. Next base: position 12,286 of record NZ_DAMBUH010000053.1, on the reverse strand, counting down.
CCGCGAGAACCGGATCGATCGGAATGACGCGGCCGATGAAGAAGGTCACTGCGAGCAGCCCGAGATAGGTCACGATGACCACGACCAGGAAGCCTAGCAAGGATTTGACGAGACTGCGGGCCCGGCGCCTTCGCGGCGCCGGTTGCGTATCGGAGACGACGCTCATGACGTCAGATCATTCCTTGGTCACAGGACCAACGAAGTTCGTGTCCATGCTCGGGCCGAGCTTGTAGTTCTTCACATTGTTGCGCATCCCGGCAACTTCGATCTGCTGGAAGATCATGACGAAGGGGCTGGTATCCAGCGCTTCCTGCTGCAGCTTCTTGTAACCTTCGGCTCGCTTTTGGTCGTCGCGCTCCAGAAGCGCAGCCTTGGACTCCTTGGTCAGTTCGGGAATATCCCAGGCGTTGCGCCAAGCCAGCGTCTTGACCGAGGCTTCGTCGGCATTGTCGGGGTTCGAGGTGAAGGCTTCCGCGTTCGAGTTCGGATCCCAGTAATCCATGCCCCACTGGCCGATATACAGGTCGTGGTTCCGGGCACGGTATTTGGTCAGCGTCTGCTTGCCGTCGCCAGGGATGATCTCGACCTTGATGCCGGCCTGCGCAGCGGTCTGCTGGAAAGCCTCTGCAATGCCGGTGACCGGCTGGTTGTTGCGCACGTCGAAGGTCACGGAGAAGCCGTCCTTCAGGCCGGCCTTTTCGAGAAGCTCCTTGGCCTTGGCCACGTCGAGCTTGTAGGGGCTGGCATCGAGCGCACCGAGCACGCCCTTGGCCTGGTAGGTCTGGCGGATCTCGCCAATGCCCTTGATCAGCGTGGAGCCGATCGCGTCATAGTCTACCAGATATTTGAAGGCTTCGCGCACTTCCGGCTTGGCGAGCTTCTCATTCTTCTGGTTGAGGCTGATGTAATAGACCGTGCCCTTGGCAGCGTCAGTCGTGGTCAGGTCGGCGTTCTTGGAAACGGCTTCAAGATCGCCCGGATCGAGATTGCGGGCGACATCGACGTCACCGGTCTCGAGCATCAGGCGCTGCGTCGCGCTTTCCTTGACGTGGCGATAGATGACGCGGTTAAGCGCCGGCTTGTTGCCGTAATAGTTGTCATTGCGCTCCATCACGAGGATTTCGTTGGCGCGCCAATCGCGGATCTTGAACGGACCGGAGCCCGCATAGTTGGTCTTTAGCCAGGCATAGCCGAAGTCGGTATCGTACTTGTTGTCGGCGCTGACCGTGACGGCTTCGGCATGTTCCGAAACCAGCTTCTTGTCGACCACGGCACCGACCGTTGCGGTGAGGCAGTTCAGAACGAAGCTCGGCGCATAGGACTTGTCGACGGTCAGCACGAAGGTGCCTTCGTCAACGGCCTTGGCCTTTTCCGTGACGTTATCGCCGGTAAGACCGAACTGGGTGAGGATGAAGGCCGGGCTCTTGTCGAGCTTGACCGCGCGCTCGAACGACCAGGCGACGTCCTCGGCCGTGAGCGGGTTGCCGGAAGCGAACTTGATGCCGGGCTTCAGCTTGAACGTATAGGTCAGGCCGTCCTCTGACACCGACCAGCTTTCGGCTACGCCGCCCGTCACTTTGGTGGTGTCGTTGATGTCGAGGCGCACCAGCATGTCGTAGCCGTTGCCGAGGAACTCGGCCGGGCTCAACTCGAAGGATTCTGCCGGGTCGAGTGTGATCGTGTCATCGATCGCCCAGGCAAGAACCAGCGTGTCCGCCGGCGTGGCGGCATAGGCCGGGGCGTTGGCAGCGACGAGCGCCGTAAGTGCCGCGCCGGCAAAAAGCAGGCGGGCATGTGCGTTGATCTTCGACATCATCATGATCTGTGTTCCCGATTATGGTTGTTGTTGCGGCCGTCGATAGGGGTTCAGCGAAGCGTCAGACGCAGGACGCGGAACCAGTTTTCGCGGCAGATTTTCTTTATGTCGGCTTCAGCGTATCCGGCGCTTTGCAGACCGGCAACGAGTTTTTGCAGGCCCGCTGAAGAGCCGATCTCGGCCGGGATCATGGCGCCGTCAAAGTCGGAGCCCAGCGCCACGCCGTCGATGCCGACCTGTTCGACCATATGATCGATATGGCGGATCATCGTGGTGATACCGGTATCCGCACGCTCCTGGCCATCTTCGCGCAGGAAGGCGACGGCGAAGTTGAGGCCGACGACGCCATTGCTTTCCTTGATCGCGGCAAGCTGCTTGTCGGTGAGATTGCGCGCCGACGGGGTGATCGCATGAACGTTGGAATGGGTCGCGACCAGCGGCGCCGTGGAATGCTTGGCCACATCCCAGAAGCCTTGCTCGGTGATGTGAGAAAGGTCGATCAGGATACCCATCTCGTTGCAGGCCTTGACCAGCGCTCGGCCCGCATCGGTCAGGCCGGGGCCCGTGTCGGGGGAGGAGGGGTAGGCGAAGGGCACGCCGTGGCCGAACACATTGTTGCGGCTCCAGACCGGGCCGATCGACCGCAGGCCGGTGGCATACAGCGTGTAAAGGCCCGACAGATCCGCGCCGATGCCTTCCGCGCCTTCGATATGGGCGATCGCGGCGAATGTGCCGGCTTCGATGGCGGCTTCGAGTTCATCGACGGTGCGGCAGATCTTCAGCAGGCCGGCACGATCAAGGCGGCAAGCGATGTCCATCTGCGCCATCGTCACTTCCAACGACGGCGCGCGCTCGATGGGTGCTGCCGCCGGCGTCATGAAGTGACCGCGGGCATCCGGCTTGCCGAACGAGAAATCGCCTGAGGGCACGTAGATCGCGCAGAAACCTCCGACGAGTCCTCCTTCTGCCGCTTTCTTGAGGTCGATATGGGCTGCGCCAGTTGCGGCTGCGAACTCTTTCAGAGGATCGCGCCCTGCTTTTTCCCCGTTCCACAAGCGAAGCAGCAAATCATTATGGCCGTCGAAGATCGTTTGCATGTCGCCTCCAAGTTCCAGGGATTGATCGGGCTTAACCGGGCCGGCGGTCAAGCCTCAACCAGCCGTGTCGTTATCTTCCCCAGGAAAATGTCGCAATGCAGCAAAACTGAACGACAGTTTGGGAACGATCATGTAGCTGAGGGCTTAACCGCTCATGACTCCTGATCCGCACTTGCCTCTTAAGCCTCAGACTGTCCGCGATACGCGCATTGACGTGTTTCGCGCGCTCGCGCTGCTGTCGATTTTCGTCAATCACGTTCCCGGCACGATCTACGAGAACGCGACACATAAGAACTTCGGCTTTTCCGATTCCGCCGAAGCCTTCGTGCTGATTTCCGGCATTGCAATCGGACTGGCCTATGGCGGCAAGTTCATCCCCGGCGTGCGTTTGCTGATGTCGCTGAAGGCTCTGCGACGGGCAGGGGTGCTTTACGTCACGCAGATCATGACGGCTTTGACCACGATTGCGATCTTCGTGCTGGGCGCAACCTGGCTGGCCAATCCTTCGCTTCTGGCCGAGATCAATATCGAGCCGATGATCGACGATCCGGCGCGCGCCCTGCTTGGGCTCGTGACGATGGGTCATCAGCTTGGCTACAACAACATTCTGTCCATGTATGCGGCTGTGATGCTGCTGTTGCCCGCTTTGCTATGGCTCAGCACGATCAGCCTGGGCCTCATGGTTGCCGTTTCGGGTACGCTCTGGCTGCTTGCAGGTATTTATCAGGTCGCGCCGCCCAACTATCCGACACCAGGCATGTGGTTCCTGAACCCGCTGTCGTGGCAGTTCCTATTCGCGATCGGTCTGGCCGGCATGCTGCATGTTCGCCGCGGCGGGAGGATCGTTGCGCATCCGCTGCTCATGACTGCTGCCGCTGCCTATCTGGTGCTTGCTTTCGCTTGGGTGCGCGTGCCGCTCTGGGGCGTTGACACGTCGCTTGGCCTGCCAGCCGTGCTGACGGGTTTCGACAAGACCTTCCTGTCCTTGCCGCGTCTGCTGCATGTGCTGTCGCTTGCCTATCTGCTGGTCGCGATCCCCGGCCTGTCGGAATTGGCGCGCTTGAAGGAAAGCAATCCACTCGCCAGCCTTGGCCGCCACTCCCTGCCGGTGTTCATTGCGGGTACGCTGCTGGCGATGGTGGCTCAGGTCATCAAGATGTCGCGGCCGGAAAGCCTGATGCTCGACACGCTGCTGATCAGCACCGGCATCGCGCTTCAGTTCGCACTGGCCTTCTATCTCGACTGGTACAAGGGCCTGCAGAAGAGCGCGAAGCTGGCTGCAAACCACGTCAAGCCGCGCAGTTCGACGCCGGTACGCGAGGACGGCACGCTCGTTCCTGCCCGGGTACCTGCCGAGCGCTGATCGGAGCAGCATCTTAGAAACTGAAAAACGGCGACCGAGCAATCGGTTGCCGTTTTTGTATTGGAGGTAGCCATCTCAGCGGCTTTCTCTACGCAGCCATTTCGCCACCGGCCTGATGCCGATGTAGCGAACCCCGTTCCCGCCCTCTCCGATCGTCGAACCAATACATGGTCATGCAGCGTTACAGTCACGATGCTGGTGTTTGTGTGCTGGGCTTGCGCTGTTTGTGACCTTACGGCCATCGTGCTGCCCCTAGCACGTACAACCCGGCTTTGCCCCGTCGGAAAGGGTTGTATTCGCTTTCGACTGCCGGATACCGACTGCGTATCACTCACTCAGTGGCGTGAGCCAGTTGGCCTCCTGGATCTTTGCGTCGAGATTGCGCAGGTTGCGCGACAGGTCGTCGGCTTGCTTCTGCGCGGACCGAACGTCGAGGGCAGGCTTGAAGCGGACTTCGCTCTTGGTCTTGATGGTCTGCGTCACTGTCGCACTATCCGCCACATCGCGCCAGGCTGCCTGACGCAGGCGCAGGACGTCGCGCTTGGCGAGCGCTTCGGTGAGCGTCGCACCCATGAACGGGGTCTCGCTGTTTGTCCGGTTGATGCGGCTGATCAGGGTTTCGAGTTCCGCAGCCAGTCGGTCATACTCGTCCATCAGCGCTGATGGATCTTCGGCAGGCTGGTCGCCTTCCTGAACCTTGGCGTTGCGCAGCGCACGCGCCTTGACCTGTTCCATGCGCTTGGCGACATCACTGCGCAGCACGAGCGCTTCGGCAAGTTTCATGGTCGTGTCCTTAACTGCAGATGACGCGGTGTGCCGGCGTCGGCCCGTGTTTCGACGTTTTTACAAAGAAAAACCCCCGCCGCAAACGGGCAGGGGCTCTTTAATGCTTGAAGGTGGAGGCGGCTTAGGCTGCTTCCGCCAGACGGGCCATCTTGCGGACATCGTCGTCGGACAGCAGACCACCGGCGCGCAGCAGACCGGCGAAGCGACCGTTGGTGGCGGCGAGTTCGTCGAAGCCCCCCATTTCCACGATGCGACCGCGATCCATGAACAGCACCATGTCGGCATCACGAACCGTCGACAGGCGGTGGGCGATGATGAAGGTCGTGCGGTTGGCACGCAGATCGTCGATCGCCTGCTTCACACGCTCTTCGGTCTCCACATCGAGCGCGCTGGTCGCCTCGTCGAGCACGAGAACCGGAGCATCCTTGAGGATAGCGCGGGCAATCGCGATACGCTGGCGCTCACCACCCGATAGCTGCGAACCGCGTTCGCCGGCAATCGTGTCATAGCCGTCGCTCTTGTTCAGGATGAACTCCTGCGCGGCGGCAGCCTTGGCGGCAGCATGGATGTCTTCGTAGGAAGCATCCTCACGGCCGACGCGGATATTGTCCTCGATCGAGCGGTTAAGCATGCCCGCATCCTGGAACACGGTGGCAACCGAGGCACGAAGCGAGCGGCGAGTCACGGTGCGGGTATCGACGCCGTCGATCAGCACGCGGCCTTCCGAAGGATCATAAACGCGCTGCAGCATGTTGATCAGCGTGGTCTTGCCGGCACCGGTCGGGCCAACGATCGCAACGGTCTGACCAGCCTTCACCGAGAAGGACACGTCGTCCAGGCCATGGTTCGCGCCCGGGAAGCGGAAGCTCACATTGTCGAACACGATGTCGCCGCGGATCTTCGGCATGTCGACAGTGCCCAGCGGCTCCTGACGGGCTTCCACAGCGTCTTCGAGAGCATAGAAGTCCACCAGCTTGGCGCGGGCTTCGAAGATCTGGTTGAAGAAGGCATTGACCTGGTCGAGACGGCCGATCAGCAGGGTCGCAAAGCCGGTGAAGGCCACGACGTCGCCGATGCGCATTTCGCCACGCGTCACCATCCAGGCGCCGATCAGAAGAACGATCATCATCGACAGGGTAGAGGCAATGCGATTCAGGCCGCTGGCCAGCGCCCACCAGTCGAGAACCGGATACTGAGCGCGGATCAGATCGCCAGTGTGACGCTGCAACTCGCGCGCTTCCGTGCTGGTGCGGTTGAAGCTCTGCAGCACGGCGACGTTGCTGACGGCATCCGACACATGCGAAAAAACGCGGTGGTAATGACCTTCGACTGCAGCCTGGCCGTCCTTGGTGCGCCTCATGACCATGCGGCCGATCGCGATATAAACCACGCCGAGAACCAGCAGCACGGCCGACATGCGCAGGTCCATGCTCAGCGCGGTGGGAACTAGCAGCACCAACGCAACAGCGGTTGCGAGATGGGTGCGCATGAATTCCAGCCACAGCGAAAACAGCGTTTCAACAGCGCGCAGAAGGGTATGCAGCGACTGGGACGTGCCACGCGTCTGGTGCCATGAAAGCGGCATGGTGATCGTCTTCTCAAACGACTCTTCCAGCACGGCGACGCGGCGCTTATGCGCCAGGCGGTCGGCGGAACGCGCCACCAACACGAAAGCGATGATGTTGAACAGGCCGAGGCCAGCCCACATCGCCATGTTCGTGAACAGATCGCCTGTGGAGGAAATGGAGTCGATGATGCGACCGAACAGGATCGGCTCGGCGATTGTCACCAAGGCCAGAACTACGTTGGCGCCGCAGATTAGCGCGACCTTCTTTTTTTCAGCGCCCAGATAGGAAAGAGCACGAAGATAAATATCGAAAAGAGACACGAGCAGAAACTCCGGCCAGGTCTTAATTTGTGCGCCGCATCATGAGCGGCTGATGAAATATCGACGTGAGCTTAGAGAATGCCCGCCCGGGAACAGGGTCGCGAGAGAGCAATCCTGTTTCCTGCTCCAGCGGCGTTTTCATCCGCTGAATCAAGCATTTGATATTCAACATGAACTGGCGCTGGAGCCAGCTTGGCATCAAGGTCAGGCATCTTTTCCTTCCCCTAGGGAATGGAATGAGGAACGATTACCCTGACTTCATGAACCCCGGCGCCTGAATGCTGCATGAACGCATCATTCAGGACAGTATCGATGACCGAAATTTCGTAGTTTTCGCCGCACTGCACCTTGATCTCGTAGGTGGCTTCGTCGAGCCGCAAGGTCGCTTCGAAACCGTCCCAGCTCGAGGGCAGCACCGGCTGAATGAAGATGCGATCGCCTTCACGGCGGATGCCGAGAATAGCTTCCACGGCAGCGCGATAAAGCCAACCGGCAGAGCCCGTGTACCAGGTCCAGCCTCCGCGTCCGCCCTTTTCGTCCGACGAGTAGATGTCGGCTGCGACCACATAGGGCTCGACGCGGTAGCGCTCAGCTGCCGCTTCATCCAGCGCGTGGTTGACCGGCATCAGCATCTGGAAGGCACGGTAAGCGGCATCGGCACGGCCGAGTTCCGCCAGCGCGAACACAGTCCAGGTGGCCGCATGCGTGTACTGACCGCCGTTTTCGCGCACACCGGGCGGATAGCTCTTGATGTAGCCGGGTTCCTTCGGCGTCTTCGAGAAGGCGGGCGTGAAGAGCTTCACAATCTCCAGATCGTTGTCCACCAGCTGACGCTCGACCTGATCCATCGCCATTTGCTGGCGCTCAGGCTGGCCGATGCCGGACAGGACGCTCCAGGATTGCGCGATCGAGTCGATGCGGCACTCGTCGCTGTCCTTCGAGCCAAGCGGCGTGCCGTCGTCGTAAGTCGCGCGGCGATACCATTCACCATCCCAGGCCGCAGTTTCCAGCGCGGTCTTCAGGCTGGCGATATGGGCCTCCCACGCTTCTACCCGGGTCGCATCGCCGCGCTGACGGGCATAGGGCACAAAGTCGGTCAGCGTCTTTGCCAGGAACCAGCCGAGCCATACACTTTGACCCGCGCCGTTCTTGCCGACGCCGTTCATGCCATCGTTCCAGTCGCCGCCCAGGATCAGCGGCAAACCGTCCGCACCCGTCCGCTTGATGGCGAGATCGAGCCCGAGCGCGCAGTGCTCGTAGAGCGTTGCCGTCGTTTCAGAGGTCTTCGGCGTGAAGAAGGCATCGTGTTCGCCTTCCTTCAGAAGTTCGCCCTCAATGAACGGGATTTCCTGATCGAGGATCGAGCTGTCGCCGCTGGCGGTGATTGCGCTATGGGCGCCGTAAGCCAGCCAGACCACGCCGTCCGAGATGGTCGTGCGCACGCCGGCGCCGCTACGCGGCAGCCACCAATGCTGCACGTCGCCCTCGGGGAACTGACGGCCGGCCGCACTCAGAACCTGCGCCTGCGCAAGGCTGGGATCATGCAACTGAAAGGCCAGCGTGTCCTGCAACTGATCGCGGAAACCGTAGGCACCGCTTGCCTGATAGAAGGCCGAGCGTGCACGCAGCCGGCAGGCAATTGCCTGATAGGGCAGCCAGGCATTGACCATCGCGTTCATGGCGGGATCGGGCGTGTTAACCTGCAGCGTGCCGAGGAAGCGGTTCCATTCCGCGTCGATGGTGTTGAGCCGCTCGTCGAAATCCACCGCGGCATGCCTGGTGTAGAGGTCGCGCGCTTCATCCGGCGAACCGGCGTCACCCATGAGATACAGGATCTCCGCGCTTTCGCCCGGTGCAATCGTCACATCGCGCGCGATCACCGAACAAGGATCGATGCCGGCTTCCACCTTGTTGGACAGGGCTTTGCCGGTGATCGCCGCTTCCGGCGCCAAGACGCTGCCGTGGCGTCCCATGAACTCGGCACGGTCCACGGTGACGGATTGCGCGGGCGCATCGGAGGCTAGGAATGCGCAGCGCTCGCCGAAATCGAGGCTGAACGGATTGCGCGCGAGCAGGGCGCCCGTGGCCGGTTCCTGCCAGGACACGATGTAAGGCGCATTGCGTGCGCGGTTCTGGCCCAGCACCCATTCTGCATAGGCGTAAACGCGCAACGTGACGCCGGCATCGCCCTTGTTGTGGAGCGTGAGACGCGACAAGCGGACGGAGTCTGCGGGATCGACCACATGGGTCAGCTCCGTTTCAACCCCCCCGTGACGGGCGGTGAAGGTCGAGAAGCCCTGACCATGGCGCGCTTCATAGACCGCGTGTTCATTGCGCACCACGCCGGCCACCGGCGAGAAGGTCGTGCCGGCTGACAGGTCATGGATATAGATCGCTTCGCCTGGACGGTTGCTGACCGCATCGTTGGACCAGGGCGTCAGCTGGAAATCGCGGCTGTTGCGGCTCCAGGTGAAGGCAGAGCCTTCTGCCGAAACGTGGAAGCCGAAATCCTTGTTGGCGATGACGTTGATCCAGGGCTGCGGCGTGGAGCGTCGGCCGTCGAGACGGACCACGTAGTCGCGGCCGGCGCGATCGAAGCCGCCGAAGCCGTTCCAGGATTCCAGACCCTGTCCGCTGGCGCGCTTCTGCAGCGTGGCAGGCGGGGTATGGGTCAGCGCGATCGAGGAGCGGCTGGCTTCGGTGGAAGACGCAGCCGTGCGATGGATCGGCTGCTTTGCAGTCGGCTTTTCGCCAGTCCCATTTGCCTGCAGCAGTTCGAGTTCGGCAATCTCCGCGCGCTCGATCTGGTCGGCGATCGTGCCGTGGCGGGCATGCAGAACGACGCGAGCCGTCGCCAGAAGCGTGCGGTAGGTGCCTTCGTCCATCAGGTCGCGGCGCACGGAGAAGATGTGCTGGCGCGGTCCGAGATCATGGCCGCGCATGCTGCCATTTTCGCGATGCCACTCGATCGCCTGTTGCAGATCCTGCGCGTAGGACGAGGCCTGCTCGTTGATGATCACGAGATCGGCGGTGAGACCGCGCGAACGCAGATATTCCTGCACGCGCATCGCCTTGGCGATGATGCCGAGATCGGCCTGGTCGCTGATGCGCAGAACGAAGATCGGGAAGTCGCCGGAAATCGCCAGCGACCAAAGAGCCGACTGCGCGCCCATGCCTGCTGAGATCGAGTCCGGCGGCGTGCGCGTCACAGGACTTGGGAACAGCAGGTAGCGCGCCAGGCGCTGCACATTGGCGGCTTCCGCCAAGGTCAATCCGACATGGCGCGTTTGCACCTGGCTGTGGGTCCAGCCCAGCATGCTCTGGCGGCTGAAGCTTTCGGGATGATCCAGCCGTTCGATAGCGTCCTGAAGCGCTTGCCGGTTCGATCCGACAACCGTCCAGAAGGTGAGGGCGGCTTTCTTCATGGCCGGGACACGGACGCGCGCTCGCAGGGCCATGACGGGGTCGAGGGTGAAGCCCGCGCTGCCCGTCAGCTGTGCGTTGGGATCAAGCGCTGCCGGATCGGCGATGGTGCGGCCGCGGCCGATAAAGGCGCGGCGATCCGTTTCGGCTTCCGTTTCGCGAAGGCCGCCGGCATCGGTCGTCACGAAATGCGCCAGTGCGATGTCCGGTTCGCTCGGTGAACGCTTGCGGCGCGTAGCAAAGATCGCGCCGTTGGCCGGATCGATCTCCGTTTCCACGAACATCTTCGAGAAGGCCGGATGGGCACTATCGGCCATCTCAGGCGCCAGAACGATCTCGCCGAAGGAGGTGATCTCGATCGTGCGCTCGCTAGCGCCTTCGTTATAAACAGTGATGCGTCGGGCTTCGCCGTCGCCTTCGGTCACCGCGATGACTTCCACTTCCGTCAGGATGTGGCCAACACGCTTGGAAAAAACCGACTTGTCATTGGCGAAGATGACACGCGTTTCTTCGCCCTCGACACGCTTCGGCTCAGCCGTTGCCGACCACCACGCGCCGTCGTCGCAGTCACGCACGAACAGGAAGGAGCCCGAACGGTCTTCGGACGCGTCGCCGGTCCAGCGGGTTACGGCGAGGTCGTTGAACCGGCTGTAGCCGGTGCCCGTCGCCGTGGTCATCACGAAGTAATGGCCGTTGGAGATGAGGTTGGTGGACACCACGCCTGCCAACGGATTTTCGATCAGCCGCGTATCGGGCGACAGTTCCTCGCCGCCGGTCGCCGGCTGCTCGGCTGCTTCCGTGCGCACGATCGTGACCGGCACGGCGCGCGGTGCCTTTTCCTGAAGCAGGAGTTCGGCCGCCACGATCACCGGATCGGAATGGAAGCGGTCGCGCATGCGGCCTTCGAACACGACATTGGCCACGGCCACGATCGACATGCCGGTATGGTGGGCCATGTAGTTCTGCACCACCGCATGATCGGAGCCTTCCGGCACGCGCGACGGGGTGAAATCCACGGCGTCATAGAAGCCGTAGCGGCCGCGCGCGCCCAACTCGGTCAAGCGGTGCAGGTTGGTCACCGCCTCATGCGGCATGAACTGCGATGCGAGAACGCTGGCATAGGGCGCGATCACCGTGTTGTTGGCGAGGCCGCGCTTCAGGCCCAATCCCGGCACGCCGAAATTGGTGTACTGGTAGGTCATCTCCCGGTCGCGCGCGTTGAACGCGGCTTCCGAAATGCCCCACGGAATGCCCTTTGAACGGGCATAGCTGATCTGACGGCGGATGATCAGGTTGTTGGTCTGGTTGAGCAGACCGCCTTGCGGCTCCTTCATCACCAGCGGCGGCATCAGATATTCGAACATCGAGCCGGACCACGACACGAGCGCCCCGCGGAAGCCGATCTCGGTGACGGGACGGCCCAGACGGAACCAGTGCTCGGTCGGCAGATCGCCCTTGGCGATCGCAAACAGGCTGGTCAGACGCGCTTCGGACGCGAGCAGATCGTAGCAGCTTTCGTCCAGCTGATGCGTGTCGGCGCGATAGCCGATCGACAGCAGCTTGCGGTCTTCGCGGAACAGGAACGAGAAATCCATCTCGAAGGCCAGCAAGCGCGCACGGTCATGCAAGGTTCGGAAGCGTTCGCGCAGAGCGGCAACGCCGGCTTCGTCTGTGTGCGAATCGTTGACATGCGCTTCGCAGGTCTGCGCCAGCTTGGACGCCCAAAGCTGCAGCTCTTCGGATGCCGTCGACTTCACCTCGGCATGGATCGAACCGGCAAGCTTGCGGATTTCGCCAGCGAGAACTGCCAGGTTGATGGTGCGGATCGACGCCGTTTCGGGCTCGCTCTGCAGCGTGGCGACCGCGCGGCGCATGCCGGTGATGCGATCGCTCAGGCGCTGGCGCAGCGGGCG
>NZ_DAMBUH010000052.1:0-24120 GCF_032053605.1 Tianweitania sp. | reverse complement strand
CAGAACCTTGCCGGTCAGCATCAGCGCCCAGGTGGAGGCGTTCACGAAGATCGAGGCCGATTCGCCCGAATGCGCCGACCAGTCATGCGGCGCGATCTTGTCGCGGATCAGATCGTCCATGGTTTCCGAGTCCGGCACGCGCAGCAGCGCTTCTGCCAGACACATCAGCGCCACGCCTTCCTTGGTGGAGAGCCCGTATTCCGCCAGAAACGCTTCCATCCGGCCGGTCTCGCTGGACTCGCGCACCGAGCGCACCAGCCGCGCCGCATGAGCGGAAATCTCGGCACGAGCGCCCGCATCGAGATTGGCGCTCTGCACCAGCGAAGCCACCACCTCGGCCTCATCGGGCAGGATGTGACGGCGCATATTTTCACGGATCACGGCAAGCGGTTCAGACATCGTGCGGGCCTCGAAAAGGGGAACCGCCACATACCACGTTGCGTGCGCGGCGAGTGAGACCAAAGAGCGTGGCAAGGCGCTGCGTTTGGCTCTATATCGAAGCCCCCAACAGATCGAACGACCTGCGGAAAGGCTAATGACGGACGAACTGGATCGCCTCGACCGCAACATCATCACGGCGCTCAGCCGCGATGGCCGTCTTTCCATGGCCGATCTGGCCAAAAAAGTCGGTCTGTCAAAGACCCCGGTGCAGGCCCGCGTGCGACGCTTGGAGCGCGACGGCTACATCAAAGGCTACCAGGCCGTGGTCGACCGCGAAAAGATGGGCGAAGGCCATATCGCCTTCGTTCAGGTCAAGCTCGCCGACACCACCTCGAAGGCGCTCGATGCTTTCAACAAGGCCGTGCTTGAGGTTCGCGAAATCGAGCAATGCCACATGATGGCGGCGAGCTTCGACTACCTCCTGAAAGTCCGCACCACCGATATCGCCGCCTATCGTCGCGCGCTCGGCGAAAAGATCGCCGCCCTGCCCTATGTTGCGCAGACCTCGACCTTCGTGGTCATGGAGTCGGTCAAGGATCGCTGAGCGCCTAGTCGGCACCATCCGGCGCGTTCAGCCTTTCCAGCTCCGTGCGCGCGTAATCGCAGGCCACGAAATCCGGGCTGATGGCGCAGGATTTTTCGAAGGCAGCTTTCGCCTTGGCTGTGTCGACAGCAACCGCTTCACCGGACGTATATTGCCAGCCAAGCATCGTGCAGCCCCAGGCATCGCCGGCCTCGCACGTCACCTCGAAAGAGCGAAACACGCAGGACGGCGCCTGATCCGCCTTGGCAAGGAACGGCTCGTCGTCGGTCGTTCCCCTCAGGATGCCAGCCGCGCGGTTGGTGCAGCCGCCATCGCTGCCGGCCGCGCAAGCCTGCGCGAACAGTGCCTGGGAATAGCGGCCCAGCGCTTTCGGCGCGTTTTGCTGGTGGATATAGGCGAGCTGGAAACACGCATCTTCATTGCCGTCGTCGAAACAGCCCTTCAGGCATGCTGCGGGGTCGGCTTCGCATTCCCCGACAGTATAGTCGCGCGTCAGGTCCCATCGGGAAAACAGGGTCTGATCCTGCTGAAACAGATCGGCGGGACAAGCCTGCCTGCGCATCCACAGGTCTGCTCGCCCATCGAGATCGCGCTGGAGCGCCTCGAACTGCTTTCCGTCCTGCTTGGCTTGCTCCTTGTCATCCTGCGCCAGCGAAGGAACGGCGATCGCCGCGGTCACAAGAACCGCGGCGCCGTAAACTTTCCAAAGCTTGAGCTCGCTCATCCGGTAACAGCCGGTGCCGCCACTACAGCCCCAGCCCGCCGATGCTGACATACTTCGTGTCGAGGTAATCCTCGATGCCCTGATGCCCGCCTTCGCGGCCAAGCCCGGACTCCTTCATGCCGCCGAACGGCGCTTCCGGCGTGGTGATGATGCCTTCGTTGACGCCGACCATGCCGTATTTCAACCCTTCCATGACCCGGAAGGCGCGGCCGAGATCGCCGGTGTAGAAATAGGCGGCGAGGCCATATTCGGTGTCGTTGGCCAGCTCGATCGCTTCTTCCTCGCTTTCGAACTTGAACACGGGCGCAACCGGTCCGAAAATCTCTTCCTTCATGAAGCGCATTACCGGCGAAGCGTTGGAGATCACCGTCGGCTCGTAGAAGGAGCCGCCCAGAGCGTGGCGCTTGCCGCCGGTCACGACCGTGCCGCCTTTCTCCTTGGCGTCGGCCACGAGTTCCTCGACCTTCTCGACCGCCTTTTCGTCGATCAGCGGCCCCTGCTGCACGCCGGCTTCCGAGCCGTCGCCGATCTTCAGCTTGGCGGCAGCAGCCGAGAACTTCTCGACAAACGCATCATAGATGCCGGCCTGCACGAAAAAGCGGTTGGTGCAGATGCAGGTCTGGCCGGAATTGCGATACTTCGCGGCGATCGCGCCTTCCACGGCGCGCTCCAGGTTGGCGTCGTCGAAAACCAGGAACGGCGCATTGCCGCCAAGCTCCATCGACACCTTCTTCACGGTCGAGGCCGCCTTGGCGATCAGGATCTTGCCGACTTCGGTGGAGCCGGTGAAGGTGATCTTCTTGACCAGCGGATGCTCGCACAGCTCGTCGCCGATTTCGCTTGCAGCACCCGTCACCACATTGACCGCGCCCTTCGGGAAGCCGACTTCCTCGCACAGCGCGCCCCAGGCCAGACCCGAATACGGCGTCTGCGAGGCCGGCTTCACCACCGCCGTACAGCCGGCCGCCAGCGCCGGGCCAATCTTGCGCGCCAGCATGGAGGACGGGAAGTTCCACGGCGTGATCGCGGCAATCACGCCAGTCGGCTCCTTGGTCACCAGGATGCGCCGGTCAGCCCAGGGCGACGGCACGACATCGCCATAGGTGCGGCGCGCTTCTTCGGCAAACCACAGCACGTAAGCGGCGGACGCACCCACCTCGCCCTTGGCTTCCGCCAGCGACTTGCCCTGTTCAAGCGTCAGCAGTTCGGCCAGCGAATCCTGATTGTCCATGATCGCGTCATGCAGCTTGCGCAGGAGCTTGGAGCGATCGAGTGCGGAGGTCTTGCGGTAGGACAGGAAGGTCTGGTTCGCGGCCTCGATCGCGCGCTTCGTCTCAGCCCGACCGGATTTCGGCACGGTGCCGATCTTGAGGCCCGTTGCCGGATTGATCACGTCGATCGTCGCGCCCGAGTCGGCCTGCACCCACTCGCCGCCGATCAGGTTCGCTTCCCTCATGAACTGGCTGTATTTCTGCAGCATCGCTCTGTCTCCTGCTGGGTCCTGACGGACGGGATCTCTGTCATTTATGCTCGAGATCACTTTAGGTGAAAACGTGCTCCGCCACAAAGAGCCAGAACACGGTGGTCACTACGGCAAAGGCGGTCGACATGGTCATCGTGTTGGATGTCAGCGCCTGTCCCGTGCCGAAGCGCGTTGCGATCAGATAAGGGTTGATGCCGCTGGGGATGGCAGCGGCAAGCACCGCCACCTTGGCGGAAAGCGGCGGCATGCAGAGAAGGAGTGCGATCACCAGAGCTGCGGCCGGCATCAGGAAGAGCTTGAAGCCGACAAGGCATAGCACCGGCCCGAGATGACTGCCGATGCCAAAGCGCCGCAGCGACAGGCCCATCGCGAACAGCGCCACCGGCACGGCCGCATTGGCAAAAGCATCCACGAAGCGCATTACGAAAGACGGGATCGGCACCCCGGAAAAGCGCCAGATGAGACCGATCATAATGCCGATCACGATGGCGTTCGACAGCAGCTTGCGGCCGAAATCGAGAAGAACCGTTGCCATTCCCGGCCGATGCAAATCCTTTGGCCGCATCAATTCGAACAGCAGGATAGACAGGCCCATCATGATCGGCAGGTGGATCGAGATGATCAGCGACAGCGTCGTGAAGCCTTCCTGGCCGTAAACGCCGAGGCTGAGCGGAATGCCGAGCATCAGCAGGTTGGAAAAGCCCGACGCCAGACCGCCGGTCATCGCCGTGCGATCATCCCTCCCAAAGGCGCGCTTGAGCGTGAAGAAGGCCACACCCCAGGCGATGAACACCGACGAGAAGTACGTGATCCACAAGGCCCACGGCGTATCGCCACCGAAGGTCGCGGTCGCAACCGTCCTGAACAGCAGCATGGGCAGACCTACGCCCACCGCAAACTGCGTCAGCGCTTCACCCACATCGAGTTTCAAAAAGCCCGTCAGCGCCGCAAGATAGCCCAGCGCCACCAGGCCGAACACGAACAGGATGGTTTCGATCAACGCATGCATACGGGCTCGATAGGCCCGCCGGCAGCAGCGAGCAACACGGCTTTCGTCTCACAAAGAAAAAGCCGGGCACGATGGCCCGGCTGTTCGTTCGTTCGCAGTAAATGCGTTGAAGTCGATCAGGCCGACTTGCCGCTTTCTTCTTCCTCGAAGGTCACTGCCACATCGGCATTAGCCGACAAGCGAACCTTGTCGCCTTCCACATCGGCAACGAGGCCGAGCGAAATATAGTGGTGATGTCCTTCGTGATGGCCCTCACCGCTGTCCTTCTTGGTCAGCTTGATGCGGTCGCCTTCGACCTTGTCCACCGTGCCGACGTGAACGCCGTCTGCGCCGATAACTTCGGCATGTTCCTTGATGTTGCTGGCAATAGACATATCAGCATCCCTTTCGATCAACGGATTGGTTTTGCGGATGGGGAACGCAGGTCGCTCAGGAAAGATGCATTCAACCTGCCATCGAAAACGAGCACGCAGCGTTCACCCGACAACACCTTGCCGGTCGATTTGGCTTTCGGGCCGCGGATCGCTATTTCACATCCATGATCCGCATCACCACCCTGCTGCTTTCCCTTCTTCTAACCCCGCTCGTTCTTGTTGTCGCTCCAGCCAGTGCCACGGAAGCTGGCTGGGCACTCTTACGCGAAGGTGGACACGTCGTGCTCCTGCGCCATGGTTATGCCGCTGGCACAACCGACTCACCCAAGATCGATCTTGATGACTGCCGCACCCAGCGCGGCCTCTCGGATCGCGGCAAGCAGCAGGCGCGCCGAATAGGCTCCTTGTTCGCGGCGCGTGCCGAACCGGTCGAGCAAGTTTATACGAGCCGCTTCTGCCGCACCCGCGAAACCGCCGACCTCGCCTTCGGCTCGAGCCTCGTCAAAGACCTGCCCGCTCTTGATCCTGCTTCCGATCCGTCTGCAGCGGAAACCGCCAGGGAAGAGATTTTCGCGCTCGTGGAAGGCTTCACCGGTTCCGGCAATCTGGTGCTCGTCACCCATGAAGACGTCATCCGCTCCCTGACTGGAGCAGGCGCCCGAGAAGGCGAAGCGGTCATCGTCAAGCGCAACCCTGAAGGCCTCCATATCGCCGGACGCATCATCTTCAACTGAGCCGCTTCAAAGAAGCTCGGAACCTTCCCGGCCTGCTAAGCATTCACCGCCCGACCCCGAAACCGGAGACGATACCGTGAAAGACAAGCAAGAATTCTGGAAGATGCTGTCCAGCTTCCGTGTCGCGATGCTGACGACCCACGACGGTCAGGACATCCGCTCGCGTCCGATGGCGCCGCATTTCGACGAGAACGAGCACGTCGTCCGCTTCCTGTCGAACGCCGATGCCCCGAAGACCGACGAGATTGACGAAGAGCGTCACATCAACCTGACCTTCGCCAACGAAAGCACCAACGACTTTGCGTCGCTTTCCGGTACCGCTACCCAGAGCCAGGATCGCGCGATGATCAAGGAACTCTGGAATGCCTATGCCGACGCCTGGTTCGACGGCGATGCGGAAACGGCCGACGTAGTTGTCATCACTTTCCGCCCGAGCGAGGGCCAGTATTGGGATGCAACCGGCAGCTCGATCCTGCATGCTTTCGAAGTCGTCCGGACGAAGGTGACCGGCGGCAAGCCGAATGTTGGCGAGAGCGGCAAGATAACGTTCTGACACTCCCTAAAGACGGTGAAAAGGCGGGCTTTTGTCCGCCTTTTCCCATTTTTTACGGCGCCATATTCCTGTTTTCCGGTGCATTTTTCCGGTTTTGCTCCGTGATTTCCCCGCTTCTACCGGGTCTCGACGGGGCAAAGGCCCTTCCCCTTCCCGGCAAAACGATTTAGGAACCGCGGCCAAAATCTCATTTAATGACGCCATCAAGGGAATTGCCCGTGTCCTCCACCACCTTCGACAAGGTCGCCGACATCATCGCTGAAACCAGCGAGATCGACCGCGAAACCATCACCTCGGAAAGCCACACGATCGACGATCTCGGCATCGACAGCCTTGATTTCCTTGATATCGTCTTCGCCGTCGACAAGGAATTCGGCATCAAGGTGCCGCTCGAGAAGTGGACGCAGGACGTCAACGAAGGCCGCGCTTCGACCGACGAATACTTCGTTATGAAGAATCTTTGCGCCAAGATCGACGCCCTCGTCGCCGCAAAAGCTGCCTGAAAACAGGCACTTACCTCTAATGAGCGCACGCGACGTCGTTATCACTGGGATCGGCCTCGTGTCTTCGCTGGGCGAAGGCACGGAGCAGCATTGGCAGCAGCTGACGCTTGATCAGCCCACGCCCACCCTCGATCGCGACCGCTTCGCGCCCTACACAGTCCATCCCCTACCGCAGCTGGATTGGGGTCTTCAGATCCCCAAGCGCTCCGACCAGCGCCAGATGGAAACCTGGCAGCGCCTCGGCACCTATGCCGCCGGCCTCGCCCTCGACGATGCCGGCATCAAGGGCGATGAAGCGCTTTGCGCAACGATGGACATGATCGTCGCAGCCGGCGGTGGCGAGCGCGATGTGGAGGTCGACACCTCGATCCTCGAGCAGTCGCAGACCTCGTCCGACACCGGCGTGCTCCTCAACGAACGCCTGACGACCGACCTTCGGCCGACCCTTTTCCTGGCGCAGCTGTCAAACCTGCTGGCCGGAAATATCTCGATTGTTCATAAGGTTACCGGCTCTTCCCGCACCTTCATGGGAGAAGAAGGCGCAGGCGTTTCGGCAATCGAGACAGCAGCCGCACGCATCCGCGCCGGCCAGTCGACTCACGCGCTCGTGGGTGCTGCCTTCCAGACCGAACATCCCGACATGCTGCTTGGCTATGAGCTCGGCGGCTACCTCAACCGTGGCGACTGGGCTCCGGTCTGGGATCGCTCCGGCACGCAAGGTGGCGGCATCGTCAGCGGTTCGGGCGGGGCGTTCCTCGTTCTGGAATCGCGCGAGCACGCGCAAGCGCGCGGCCGCAAGGTCTATGCAACACTCGGCCGCGTCGCAGCTGCAGGCGCTGCACCGGACGAGGCGCAGATCGCTCATATGCTGGCCGAACTCGACCTGTCTGGCCCGCATCTGGCGATTTCCGGGGCGACCGGCGTTGAGGCAATTACCCGTGCCGAACGCTCGGCGCTGGACAAGGCCGGCCTGATCGCACGCGGTTTCACCAACCTGACCGGCCACCTCAAGGAAGCGCAATTCCCGTTTGCGGTCGCCTTGGCAGCGCTGGCTGTATCACATGGCGCAGCACCTTCTCCTACCGAGCCGAGCGAAGCGCCTTTCTCGGACACGCTGGACATGGCGGTTGCCACAAGCTTCGGTTATCGTCGCTATGGCGGCGTTGCGGCTCTCGGCCGCGCCTGAGCCTCGACCTCGCGGGCGAGGCCCCTACCTGACGGCAAGGAACCACCATGACGAGCACCGTGGATCATCTTGGCAGGCCCATCGTGGCCGTCACCGGCTTGGGCGTCGTAACCTCGCTCGGCGTCGGCAAAGCCGACAACTGGGCAGCGCTGACGGCTGGCAAGTCCGGCATTCATCCGATCACCCGCTTCCCCACCGATCACCTGCGCACCACCATTTCCGGCATGGTCGACTTCTTGCCGTCAAGCGGAAAGGGTAACTCGGCGCTGACCGAGGAACTCGCTGCAACCGCAGCGGAAGAGGCCATCGCACAGGCCGGTCTCGGCAAGGACTTCGGCGGCCCGTTGTTTCTGGCTTCCCCGCCGATCGAGATGGAGTGGCCGGATCGTTTTGCGCTCTATAAGGGCGAGGAGACCGAGGAAGGCTATGCGCGCCTGCTGGCCGTCGCGCGCGCCCGCAACGATCGCTCGCTGTTCGAAAGCTCGCAGTTCGGCCACATCGCCGATGCGTTGTCAGCCCGCTTCGGCACACGCGGTCTGCCGATCACGCTGTCGACGGCATGCGCTTCCGGTGCCACGGCAATTCAGCTTGGCGTCGAAGCCATTCGCCGGGGCGAGAGCGACCGCGCTTTGGCGATCGGTGCCGATGGCTCGGCGTCCGCTGAAGCCTTGATCCGCTTCTCGCTGCTGTCGGCGCTTTCAACCCATAATGACGAGCCAGAAAAGGCGTCTCGCCCCTTCTCGAGGGATCGCGACGGCTTCGTGCTGGCCGAAGGCGGTGCCGCACTGGTGCTGGAGTCGCTGGAAAGCGCACGCGCCCGTGGCGCCAAGGTGCTCGGCATCCTGCAAGGGTGCGGCGAACGCGCCGATGATTTCCACCGCACGCGTTCCAAGCCGGACGCTTCGCCCGCTATCGCAGCAGTAAAGGCCGCTCTTGATGACGCTGGTCTGGGCGTCGATGGCATCGATTATGTGAACGCGCACGGCACTTCGACGCCGGAAAACGACAAGATGGAGCATCTGTCGTTGTCCACCGTGTTCGGCGAGCGCATCAAGTCGATTCCCGTCTCCTCAAACAAGTCGATGATCGGCCACACGCTTTCGGCGGCCGGCGCGGTCGAGGCGGTGTTCTCCTTCCTCACCATGCAGGAAGGCGTACTGCCGCCCACCATCAATTACGACCAGCCGGATCCGGCGATCGACCTCGACGTCGTGCCGAACGTCAAGCGCAATGCCGATGTTCGCGCGATCCTGTCGAATTCCTTCGGCTTCGGCGGCCAGAACGCCTGCCTCGCACTGGCACGGGAGCCAAACTGATGCGCGCTTTGCAGCTGATCGAAGATCGCCGGCTCGAAACCGTCGATCTTCCGGAACCCGGCGCGCCTGAGCTTGGCGAAGTCACGGTCGCGATCAAGGCCGTCGCGCTGAACCATATCGACGTATGGGGCTGGCGCGGCATGGCTTTTGCCAAGCGCAAGATGCCGCTGGTGATCGGCGCGGAAGCCTCTGGCGTGGTCGAGACAGTCGGTCCCGGCGTGTCGAACCTGCGACCGGGCGAACTGGTCTCGATCTATGGCGCGCGCACTTGCGGCCGATGCAAGAACTGCGTCGAGAGGCGCGACAATCTCTGCGAGCATGTGCAGGGCGTGCATGGCTTCCATCTCGACGGCTTTGCGCAAGAGCGCATCAATCTGCCGGCCCGCCTCCTCGTCCCCGCCCCTCCCGGCGTGTCGGATGTGGCAGCCGCGCTTGCACCGGTGACCTTCGGCACGGTCGAGCACATGCTGTTCGACAATGCCAAGCTGCAGCCCGGCGAAACGATCCTCGTTCATGCCGGCGGTTCAGGCATCGGCACGGCGGCGATCCAGCTTGCCAAGAAGATGGGCTGCACGGTCATCACCACTGTTGGCTCGGACGCCAAGATCGAGCCGGCCAAGGCGCTGGGTGCCGATCACGTCATCAACTACCGTGAAGACCGCTTCGAGGGCGTGGTGCGCAAGCTTACCAAGAAGCGCGGCGTCGATGTCGTGTTCGAGCATGTCGGCGCAGACACGTTTGCCGGCTCCATGCTTTCTATGAAGAAGGGCGGCCGCCTCGTGACTTGCGGCTCCACGTCCGGCGTCTCGACGCAGATCAACCTGATGCAGTTGTTCCAGCAGCAGCTGAAGCTGCTCGGCTCCTTCGGCTGCCGCATGGAAAACATGGCCAATGCCATGCAGAAGATGGCGCAGGGTCTCGTTCATCCGGTGATCGACACCGAAGTCACCTTCGACGACATCGACACGGCGCTGAAGCGCATGGAAGGCCGCGACGTATTCGGCAAGATCATCCTGCGGGTGTGATGCGGGTCTTCATCGCCGCCCTCAGGAACCGCTTCGAGCTGTTCCAGTACTGGATCGTCGCGCAGATCGTCTTCGGCGTCATGGCGCTTTTGCGGCTTGCGCCACCTGACGCGGCGCTCAACTTCGCTGACAAGGTTGCGCGCACGTTCGGGCCGCTGACCGGCCGCCACAAGGTCGCCGTCGACAATCTCAACCAAGCCTACCCCGAGAAATCGGCTGAAGAGCATGATGCGATTGCCCGGGACATGTGGGGCAATATGGGTCGTCTCGCGACCGAATACGTCTTCCTCGACAGACTGTTCGATTTCAACCCGGCGACCAACGGCGAGAACCGCGTCGAGATCAACAAGGCCGGCGAGCCGATCTTTCATCGGTTGCGCGACGAGCAGAAGCCACGGCTGTTCTTTACCGGCCATCTCGGCAACTTCGAGTTTCTGCCGATCGTGGCGGCGACCTTCGACCTGCAGATGACGTCGATGTTTCGGCCGCCCAATAATCCCTATCTCGCGAACTATGTGCTGCGCCGCCGCTCCGGCGCGATGGGTTCGCTGCTGGCCTCACGGCGCGGTGTGGCGTTCAGCGTGGCGCGCATTCTGGAAAATAGCGGCAATGTCGGCGTTCTCGTCGACCAGCATTTCATGCAGGGCGTGCCGACCACCTTCTTCGGCCGCGCCTGTGAAAGCAGCCCGCTGGTGGCCAAACTGACGCGCAATTATGAATGCGACGTGCATCCTGCGCGCTGCATTCGCCTGCCCGGCAATCGTTACCGACTTGAGATCCAGGAAGCGCTAAGGCTGCCGCGCGATGCCAAGGGTCGGGTCGATGTGAACGGCACCACGCAGATGCTCAACGACATCGTCGAGGGCTGGGTGCGCGAAGATCCCGGCCAGTGGATGTGGTTCCACAAGCGCTGGAAGATCAGCAAGCGCAAGAAGAAGAAAACGGGCGCGCCGGTCACGCCCGCTTGAAGCTCAGTTCGCGACGATGATGCGCGTATTGCCGGGTCCGACCTCGCGAACCAGATCATAGAACGCCTTGGCATTGCTGGTCGCCAGCCGCACGCAGCCATGCGAGGCCGGGCGTCCGAGCCGGCTTACCGCCTTGGTGCCATGCACCGCCCAGCCGCGATCATAGAACACGGCATAAGGCATCGGCGCGTCGTCATACTTGCGCGATTTCCAAAGCTGGTGAATCCGGTAAGGACGCCAGGTGCCGAGCGGCGTGTCGTAGCCTTTGCGGGCCGTCGACACCTTCCAGGTGTAAAGCACCTTGCCCTGCCGGCTCACCGTCATCACCTGCTTGGCGACATCGACATGCGCCACTACCGTCGCCGCATTGGCTAGGCTCGGCGCTGCCGCCAGCATGCCGAGAACCGCCAGCCCTTCCCAGATCTTCGCCATCTCGCCCTCCAAAATCCCGTTGTGCGTGATGGTAGATGCAGGAACTGAATCCCGGGTGAATCATCGCGGCTTACCTTGCTTGTTGATCGGCTGCGGACTGGCTTGCCAGATCATCCGGACGCTGATGATATCCTCGCTATGACCGACAAGCTTTTGCGCGCCATCGACGACCGGGTCGATGATCTCACCGTTCTCACCCAGGACCTCGTTCGCTTTCCGACGATCAATCCGCCCGGGGAAGCCTATACGCCCTGCGCCGAATATATCGGCGACCGGCTAAAGCGCAGCGGCTTCCAGGTGGGATATGTGCGCGGTGAAGGCACGCCGGGGGACAATGATCGTTATCCCCGCACCAATGTCGTTGCGCGCTTTGAGGCCAAGCGGCCGGGCAAGGTCGTCCATTTCAACTCGCATATCGACGTGGTGGAAGCCGGCGAAGGCTGGACGGTCGATCCGTTCGCGGGCGTAGTGAAGGACGGTCGCGTGTATGGTCGCGGCACCTGCGACATGAAGGGCGGGCTGGCGGCTTCCATCATCGCGGCGGAAGCCTTCATCGCCGAGAACCCGGATTTCGCTGGCGCTATCGAGATTTCCGGTACCGTGGATGAGGAATCCGGCGGTTATGGCGGCGTCGCTTATCTCGCGGGCAAGGGGTACTTTTCGGCGCCGCGCGTCGACCATGTCATCATCCCGGAACCGTTGAACAAGGACCGCATCTGCCTCGGCCATCGCGGCGTGTGGTGGGCGGAAATCGAAACCAAGGGCCATATCGCGCACGGCTCGATGCCCTTCCTGGGCGACTCGGCCGTGCGCCATATGGGGGCGCTGCTTCAGGCGTTTGAAGACGAGCTGTTCCCGGTGCTCGACAAGAAGCAGACTGAGATGCCGGTGGTGCCGGAAGGTGCGCGGCGCTCCACGATGAACATCAATTCGATCCACGGCGGCCAAACCGAGGACTTCCGCCCCGGTCTGCCCTCGCCCACCGTGCCAGACACCTGCCGCCTGGTGATCGACCGCCGCTTCCTGCTGGAAGAAGACTTGGACGTCGTGAAAAGCGAGGTCACCACGATCCTCGACCGTCTTAAGTTGGAGCGGCCGAAGTTCGATTACACGATCCGCGACCTCATGGAGGTCAAGCCCACCATGACCGAGCGCGACGCGCCGGTGGTGCAGGCGGTGGCGGAGGGCATCCACGCGATCTTCGATCGCGCACCGGATTACGTCATCTCACCCGGAACCTACGACCAGAAGCACATCGCTCGCATCGGCCACATCTACGATTGCATCGCTTATGGCCCCGGCATCCTCGACCTCGCGCATCAGCCCGACGAATGGGTCGGCATCGAGGACATGGTGCAATCCGCCAAGGTCATGGCGCTGGCACTCCGTCGGCTCTTGGCGGGTGGGGAAATCTGACCGCGTCGGCTCGTATGACGAGAATGCCGATTTACTCAGGCGCTCATTCACGCTTCAATCCCTGCCTGACCCTGCGGAGTTTTTTCGATGACCAAGTGGACGTCCGTTCTGGCTGCAACAATGCTCGTGCTGGCATCCGTCACGTGCGCCTTTGCGGCCCGCACCGATCTCGTGCTTGGCATGGTGCTGGAGCCACCACATCTCGACCCGACGGCGGGTGCCGCGGCTGCGATCGACGAGGTGGTTTACACCAACGTGTTCGAGGGGCTGACCAAGATCGGTCCGACCGGCGAGGTTCTGCCGGGCCTGGCGGAAAGCTGGGACATCTCGCCGGATGGCAAGACCTATACATTCAAGCTTCATACTGGGGTGAAGTTTCACGACGGAACCGAGTTCAACGCCGAAGACGTCAAGTTCTCGCTGGAGCGGGCGATTTCACCGGATACGGTGAACGCGCAGAAGGCGCTGTTTGCCAAGATCGACACGATCGAGGTCGTCGATCCCGCCACGGTGAAGATCACGCTGAAGCAGCCGCAGGGTGGTTTCCTGTATAATCTCGGCTGGGGCGATGCAGTGATCGTGGGGTCCGAAAGTGTGGCGACCAACAAGGAAAAGCCGGTTGGGACCGGCCCGTTCCGCTTTGAAAACTGGGCGCGTGGCTCCTCGATTACGCTGGTGAAGAACCCAGAATATTGGGGCGAGCCGGTGTCGCTGGACAAGGCCGAGTTCCGCATCATTCCGGATGCGGCGGCTGCCATTCCGGCACTGCTCTCAGGCGATGTCCAGGCCTTCCCGAGCGCGCCGGTCGCCGAAGCGCTCGACCAGATCAAGGCGGATCCGCGGCTGAAGGTCGTGATTGGATCGACCGAGGGCGAGACGATCCTGTCGATGAACAACAAGAAGGCGCCGTTCGACAACAAGCTGGTGCGGCAGGCAATTTCCTATGCGTTGAACCGCGAGGAGATCAATGCCGGCGCAATCAACGGACTGGGCACACCGATCGGCTCGCATTTCGCGCCGCATAATCCGGCCTATGTCGATCTCACTGGCACCTATCCGCATGATCTTGAGAAAGCGAAGGCGCTGCTGGCGGAAGCCGGGCTCGCTGACGGCTTCTCCGCCACGATCAAGCTGCCGCCGCCGCCTTATGCGCGTCAGGGCGGCGAGGTGATCGCGGCCGAGCTCGCGCAGGTCGGCATCAATCTCGATATCATCCCGCTGGAATGGGCGCAGTGGCTGGAGCAGGTGTTTACCGGCAAGGATTTCGACCTGACTGTTATCAGCCATGTCGAGCCCAACGATATCGATATCTATTCCCGGCCTGACTATTACATCGGCTACCAGAACCCCGAGTTCAACAAGGTCATTGGGGAGCTCGACGCCACGGTGGACGAGGCTAAGCGCAAAGACCTTTACGGCCAGGCGCAGAAGATCCTGGCCGATGATGCCCCGGTCGGCTTCCTGTTCCAGCTGCCGAAGGTCGGCGTTTGGGATGCCAAGCTGGAAGGTCTGTGGGAGAATACGCCAATCCCAGCTAACGACCTGACAAAGGTGAAATGGACGGAGTGAGCGTGCGCAAGCAGCAGGGCGAGCAAGCTGGCCAACCGGCCGACCCACACGCATGACCGCCTATATCCTGAACCGCGTCCTGATCGGTCTGGCGACGCTGCTGCTGGCGTCGGTTGTCGTGTTCGGCGTGATGGAAGTCCTGCCAGGCGATGCCGCGCAATTGATGCTGGGGATGAGCGGCAGCCCGGAAGCGCTGGCTAACTTGCGGACGCAGATGGGGCTCGATGAGCCGTTGGTCTGGCGCTACCTGCACTGGATCGGCGGATTGCTGACCGGCGATTTCGGGCGGTCCTATACCTATTCTTCCCCTGTGGCCGACCTCATCCGCGAGCGTCTGGTGGTATCGCTTCCGCTTGCCCTGATGTCGCTTGTTCTTTCGACCGTGATCGCTCTACCGGTCGGCATCTTCGCAGCCGCTCGCCGGGGTCGCCTGCCCGACACACTGTCGATGGGCGCGGCGCAGCTTGGCGTCGCCGTGCCGAATTTCTGGTTTGCGCTGCTTCTGATCTATGCCTTCGCCGTCTGGCTGAAATGGCTGCCTGCCGGCGGCTTTCCAGGATGGAATGGCGGCATCTGGAACGGCGTCAAGTCGCTGATCCTGCCGGCGATCGCGCTGGCTTTGCCGCAAGCCGCAATTCTGGCGCGTGTCACACGTTCGGCTTTGCTCGACGTTCTCGGCGAAGATTACATCCGCACCGCCCGCGCCAAGGGCCTGCCGCGCGGCCGTGTGTTACGCCGCCATGCGCTGCGCAATGCGATGATCCCGGTGCTGACGATCCTCGGCCTGCAATTCGCGTTTCTGCTGGCCGGCACGATCATCATCGAGAACGTGTTCTATCTGCCCGGCCTCGGGCGGCTGATTTTCCAGGCCATCACCCAGCGCGACCTGATCGTGGTGGAAGGCGTGGTGATGTTGCTGGTGGCGTCCGTGATCGTCGTAAACATCCTGGTCGACCTTGCTTATGCCGTGGTCGATCCACGGTTGCGGGAGGCGGCATGAGCGCCCTTCCAGCCGAAACAGTGCCGCCGAGCCAGAGCTTCCTTCGGCTGGCGCTCGCCAACCGCTCTTTCGTGATCGGCGCCTTGATCACGGTCATCATCGCCGGCATGGCGCTGCTGTCCTATGTATGGACGCCGTACTCGGCGACCGACTTGTCCGTGCTGAACAAGATGAAGGGCGTGTCGGCGGAGCACTGGTTCGGCACGGATCATTTCGGACGTGATATTCTGTCGATGATCATGGTCGGCGCGCGGTCTTCCATCGCTGTCGCGATCCTTGCCGTCGGCATCGGCATCGTGATCGGCGTGCCGCTTGGCTGTTATGCGGCGGCAACCGGCGGCTGGATCGACGAAGCGCTGATGCGGATCAACGACCTCGTTTTCGCCTTTCCGGCGTTGCTGTCGGCCATCATGATCACCGCGATCTTCGGTCCGGGCGCAACGAACGCGATCATCGCGATCGGCATCTTCAACATTCCGGTTTTTGCGCGGGTGGCGCGTGCCGGGGCGCTGTCGATCTGGCCGCGCGAGTTCATTCTGGCCGCGCGAGCGTCAGGCAAAGGCAAGGTGCTGATCACGATCGAGCATATCCTGCCCAACATCGTCAGCCTGCTTTTGGTGCAGGGCACGATCCAGTTCGCACTCGGGATCCTGGCCGAAGCCGGCCTGTCCTATCTCGGCCTCGGCACGCAGCCGCCGATGCCGTCCTGGGGCCGCATGCTGTTTGATGCGCAAACCCGCATGATGGCAGCACCTCATCTGGCGATCTTCCCCGGCCTCGCCATCGTGGTCACCGTTCTCGGCCTCAATCTTCTCGGCGACGGCGCGCGCGATATCCTTGATCCCCGGCTGAGGCGCGTCCGTTGAGCCTGCTGGAAATCGAAAAGCTGACGTTGTCGATCGGCAATTTTCCGATCATGAGAGGCATCGATCTCTCGCTCGAAAAGGGCGAGGTGATGGGGATCGTGGGCGAGTCTGGCTCCGGCAAGTCGATGACGGCGCTGACCCTAATGCAGCTTCTTCCGCATGGTGCTCAAACCGGCGGGCGCCTCACCTTCGACGGCAAGGACATCCTCCATGCCACCGAAGCCGAGATGTTGGCGCTGCGCGGCGACGATATCGGCATGGTGTTCCAGGAGCCGATGACGGCGCTGAACCCGGTGAAGACGATCGGCGAACAGGTGGCGGAAGGCATCCGCTGGCACACCAAGGCGAGCCGAGCTGATGCCGAAAGCCGCGCGGCGGCGATGCTCGACCGCGTCGGCCTGCCTGAAGCCAAGTTCCCGCTGACGCGTTATCCACACCAGCTCTCCGGCGGCCAACGCCAGCGCGTGGTGATCGCCATTGCCTGCGCACTGAAGCCGAAGCTGCTGGTCGCGGACGAGCCGACCACAGCGCTCGACGTCGTGCTGCAAAAGCAGATCCTCGACCTCCTGCAGGATTTGGTCGACGAACGCGGCATGGGGCTGCTGCTCATCAGCCACGATCTGGCTGTCGTGGCCGAGATGGCCGACCGCATCACCATCATGCGCCACGGCGAGGTGATTGAGAGCGGCGAGACATCAGCGGTGCTGGCGGCGAAGGCGCATCCTTATACCGCGCAGCTGGCGGAGGCGTCCGCGCATGTGCCGGTGAACAGGCGCAGCATACCCCCCTCTGCCCTGCCGGGCATCTCCCCCTCAAGGGGGGAGAGAGAACCTTCATCAAACGTCCAGCGCCCCGTTGGAGCACCGAGCCATCAGGAGCACATCAGAAAGACGTCCCCTGTAAGAGCAGCAGCAATACAGTCGCCTTTCTCCCCCCATGAGGGGGAGATGCCCGGCAGGGCAGAGGGGGGTGCAACGTTGCCGCCTCTCCTCGCCGTCCAGTCGATCACCCGCGACTATGCCGGACGACGCACCGGCATCTTCTCTCGCGAAAAGCCGTTTCGGGCCGTCGATGACGTGTCCTTCACCCTGCACCCCGGCCAATCCGTCGCGCTTGTCGGCCGGTCTGGCTGCGGCAAGTCCACATTGGCGCGGATGATCCTGGCGCTGGATCGCCCCTCTTCTGGCTCCATCACCTTTGACGGCCATCGGCTGGAAACAAGCAAGGATGCCGACTTGCGTGATGCCAGGCGAAACATGCAAGTGGTGTTCCAAGACCCCTACGGCTCCTTCAACCCGCGCCACCGCGTAGAGCGATTGGTGGCCGAGCCGCTGCACCTTCTGCAAACCAAGCCGTCGCAGGACGAACGCCGGGCGCTGGTGTCAAAGGCGCTCGATGATGTCGGCCTCAAGCCTGCCGACATGGACAAATACCCGCACGAGTTTTCAGGCGGCCAGCGCCAGCGCCTGTCGATCGCACGCGCCGTCATCACCCGCCCCAAGCTGATCGTCGCCGACGAACCGGTTTCAGCGCTCGACGTGTCGATCCGCGCGCAGGTGCTGGATCTTTTCGCCGAGCTGAATGAACGGCTCGGCGTCGCTTATCTCTTCATCACGCATGACCTGACGGTGGCGCGGGCTATCACAGACGATGTGATGGTCATGCATGAAGGCAGGATCGTAGAGCGAGGGGAAACTCATGCGATCCTCGACCATCCGCGATCCGACGCGGCCAAAGCTTTGGTAGCGGCCGCGCCTGATTTGGATCGTGCGCTCGCTGCCAGAGCCGCCCGTATCAACGCGGCGCGTTGAGGATCTCGGACGGCTCGATCTCGAGCAATTTCAGCGCGCGTGCGAGCAGCTGAACTTCCTGCTTTCCAAGCGCCCGGTCGGCTTTGGCGATAGCCGCCATGTTGCGGGCAAGGAGCTGCTTGCGGTCATGATCGAGGCGGCGGAACACTGCCAGGGATTGGGCAATCGTGGTCTCGTAGCCATAGGTCCGCAGATAATCGACGACATCGTCCAGATCGGCTTCGTCGATGCCGAAGGACTCCTTGCAGATCCGGCGAAGTGTTTCGAGTTCGGCTTCGGAGATCTCGCCATCGGCCAGGATCATGCGAAAAAGCAGCAGCAGTTCAGCCGTCAGGACAGGATCTTCCGCAACGCGCTCGACTGCCGTTTGACCGTTGAATACGGAAATCAGTTTATTGATAAGCCCCTGCGGCATGGTTTGCTCCAATCCCCATTATTCGGTTCGGCCAGGCATATGACGGCACGCGCATCGCTGCGGCGGCGGCTATCGCCGAACTGTTCGATGCTTTATGCCTCAATCCGCTGCGAGTTACATCCTCATGCCTGAACTGACTTTCCACCTCCTGGCCATTCTTGCCTTGGCGGCCTTTCTTGCCGGCTTCATCGATTCCATTGCCGGCGGTGGTGGCATGGTGACCGTGCCGGTTCTGTTGCTGGCCGGCTTCCCGCCGGTGGAAGCACTTGGCACCAACAAGCTGCAGGGCTTGTTCGGCTCGGCATCCTCCACCATCGCCTATGCGCAAAAAGGGCATGTCGACCTGCGCGGCCAGCTTCCATCGGCCATTGCATCCGGCGTCGGCGGCATCTTTGGTGCTTTGCTGGCTGCCGTTCTGCCGGGCGAATGGCTGCAACTGGTGCTTCCCGTACTCCTTGTTGCGATTGCCCTCTACTTCGCTTTGAAACCCTCGATGGATGATGTCGACCGCGCCCAGCGCATGACGCCGTTCCTCTTTGGCCTGACGGTTGTTCCACTGATCGGCTTTTATGATGGGCTGTTCGGGCCAGGCACTGGCTCGTTCTTCATGCTGGCCTTCGTGACCCTGGCCGGCTACGGCCTGTTGAAGGCGACGGCACATACCAAGCTGTTGAATTTCGCCTCCAATGTCGGCAGCTTCGGCGCTTTCGCGCTGGTCGGCGTGATCTCCTGGAAGGCCGGGCTGGTGATGGGCGTTGCACAGTTTATCGGCGCCCGTCTTGGCGCTACGTTGGCCATGCGGGTCGGCTCGCGGCTCATCCGGCCGCTGCTGGTTGTCACTTGCGTGGCGCTGGCGATTAAGCTGCTCCTCGACGAAAAGAACCCTTTTCACGCCTTCCTGTTCGGCTGAGTACTGAGTGCCTGCGATCCTGAGCGCATGTCCGGATCGGCATGCGATTGGGCAATCGTGCCTTGATCCCGAAGGACAAACTGCTTTATCGAAAGCCGCAACACTTGCTGGTCAAACGTTTGTTTGCTTGTTCGATCGCGCACAGCCATTGTGCGCCGATGCGGATTGGAAGCATCGGGCGAATTGACTAGGATCGGCAGGAAGCGCGCAGATTGGGAGGACACCATGGACGCAGCGGTTGATACGGCATTGGGCCAGTTCGAACTGAACTCGGACCAGCGCGCAATCCAGGAAATGGTGCAGGCTTTCGCGGCCGACCGGGTGGCGCCGCATGCGCTCGAGTGGGATCGCAAGGGCTACTTTCCGAGCGATGTGGTGCGGGAAACAGCGGCGCTCGGCCTTGGCGGCATTTATGTGAATGACGATGTCGGCGGTTCCGGGCTGACGCGCCTCGATGCCGTCCTGATCTTCGAAGCGCTGGCCGCCGCCTGCCCTGCCTTCTCGTCCTTCATCTCGATCCACAATATGGGCGCCTGGATGATCGACCGTTTCGGCGACGAAACGCAGCGCCAGCGTTTCCTGCCCAAGCTGACTTCCATGGAGTGGCTGGCGAGCTATGCGCTGACCGAGCCGGGCGCAGGCTCCGACGCCGCAGCGCTTCGCACAAAGGCCGTTCGCTCAGGCGGCAATGGCGACTCTTACGTGCTGAACGGCACCAAGCAGTTCATTTCAGGCGCCGGCGAAAACGAGCTTTACGTTGTGATGGCGCGCACCGGCGAGGATGGCCCGAAAGGCGTTTCGACCTTCGTGATCGAGAAAGGCACGCCCGGCCTGTCCTTCGGACCGGAAGAACAGAAGATGGGCTGGAAGATGCAGCCGACGCGGCAGGTGATCTTCACCGACTGCGAAGTGCCAGCCGAAAACGTGCTCAGCGGCGAAGGAGCCGGCTTCCGCATCGCCATGGCCGGGCTCGACGGCCTGTTCGCTGGGCGGCGCGCAATCAGCGCTCGACAAGGCGCTGACCTATGCCGGCGAGCGTAAGGCCTTCGGCCAGACCATCGACCGCTTTCAGTCCTTGCAGTTCAAGCTGGCCGACATGGAGACCGCGCTGCAGGCCGCCCGCATCTTCCTTTACACCGCAGCCTCAAAGCTCGACGCCAAGGCGCATGACGCCGGCAAGTGGTCGGCCATGGCCAAGCGCTTTGTTACCGACACCGGATTCGAGGTCGTCAACGACGCGCTGCAGGTGCATGGCGGCTACGGCTATCTGCATGATTACGGCATCGAAAAGCTGGTGCGCGATCTGCGCGTCCATCAGATCCTCGAAGGCACCAACGAGATCATGCGCGTGATCATCGCGCGGAGTTTGATTGGTCGGTGATGCAGGGGATTAGGTGAGTAGGCGATTAGGGCAGTAGGGCTGAAGAAGCTCGCCGCCCTCGCCTTTCCCTAATCCCATGTTCACCTACTCACCTATTCGCTTACTTCCGGAGGATCCTCACCATGACCACCATCGCATTCATTGGCCTCGGCAATATGGGCAACCCCATGGCCGCGAACCTTGTGAAGTCGGGCTACTCGGTGCTCGGCTTTGATCTCGTCGAGGACAACCTGAAGACGGCCGGTGCGAACGGGGTGAAAGTCGTGGGCGATGCTGCTTCAGCGGTGGCGACGGCTGATGTGGTGGTGACCATGCTGCCGGCGGGAAAGCATGTCGTGTCCGTCTACAATGACGTGGTCGCCAAGGCGAAGCCGGGCACGCTGTTCATCGACTCCTCCACGATCGACGTGGAGTCGGCCCGCCAGGCGCATGCGATCGCAGCCGAGAACGGCATGCTTTCGGTCGATGCGCCGGTGTCCGGCGGTACGGTCGGCGCGCAGGCAGGCACCCTTACCTTCATGGTGGGCGGCGCGAAGGATGCGTTCGACAAGGCTGAGCCGATCCTGGAGCGCATGGGCAAGCGCTCGGTGCATTGCGGCGATGCGGGTGCCGGACAGGCCGCCAAGATCTGCAACAACATGATCCTCGGCGTGTCGATGATCGCAGCAGCGGAAGCCTTTGTGCTCGGCGAAAAGCTCGGCCTGTCGCATCAGGCGCTGTTCGACGTGGCCTCGACTTCATCGGGCCAATGCTGGGCGATCACCACCAACTGCCCCGTTCCAGGCCCTGTGCCGACCTCGCCGGCCAATCGCGATTACAAGCCGGGCTTCGCTGCGGCGCTGATGCTCAAGGACCTGAAGCTGGCTCAGGAAGCGGCTGGATCGGCCGGCGCGGAAACGCCGCTTGGCGCTCAGGCGGCTGAACTTTACAGCCGGTTCGAAGCGCTCGGCCATGGCGGCGAGGACTTCTCCGGCATCATCAACTTCCTGCGGAGCGACGCTGAAAAAACAACGGCGTGACAAGCGGTATCGCCAACTTAACACGCATTTTAAGCTTTGCTTTAGGACTCCGTAACCAGCTAGTAACGATGTCCCTCTATAAGGATGTGCATGGCGGATGAAACCACCGCCACCCGCTCCGGATCAGGTACTGCGTACCGGAGCAGTAAACTTCGCTGTGTGTTGTTCGCGAAGTGCCAAGCGTTTCACTGGCAAAGCCGCGATCGCAGGAATGCGAGCGCGGTTTTTGCGTTTTGCGGTTTCAGGTCGAGGTTCCAGGCAGCGCCTCCTGGCCATCCTCAATGATGACGATCGGCTCCTGACCGTCGATTGTCACCGCGAGGCGATCAATCTTCCACACATTTGCCTCGCGATGAAGCTGTGAAAAGATCGTTCCCGATCCCTTGCTGCCGCTCACCGGAATGTTGAAGCCAGCGCCACCCGTGCCGTCGCCATTGGTGCTGACACCGCCGGTGAAGAAACTCGATGCGCTGAAGTCATCACCCAGTGCCTGCACGACACGCGGATCGCCACGCGCGGCATCGAGCGTCATCTGGTAGGCGTCGCTGCTGCGCATGATTGCCATCGTGCCGAATACCAGCGCGACGCCGGCGGCGATCGACAGCAGCACAACAAGGAAGCCGGCGATTGCCCAACGGCGCTGGACCTTACGGAAATGCTCGGCGTCGCGCCAGGCCCGGTTCTTCCATGCCCAGCGGCTACCGCGTGCGCCCAGAATGAAAACCATCACGATGTTGACCAGAGGAACGAACATCAACAGTGCGATCCACACGCTGTTGCCGATGCCCCAGATCCAGTTGAGCAGAAACGCGCCCCAGTTCCAGCGGTCGAGTTCCGGCGGGATCTCCGGCGGATTGTTCAACGGCTCGTCGAAATAGACTTTCGGCTCGGTCATCTCTGGCTATCCCTTTGGACATGGTCCCAGCTGATCTTGCGCACAGCTTCCATGAAGGTCTAGCCAGCAGACACCCGCTGTTCAAGCCGAGCGCATACGCGCGCGCACGATACCAAGCAGCAGCAGGCCGGTGCTGAAGATGCCCAGCATGAAAGGCAGGGCATGCGGACCGAGGACCTGCATCGAACCGCCGGACATCGGCGGCCCCGCAATGCCGCCAAAGCCCCACATCATCGCAAACGCCGCGTTACCGGCCACCAGCATCGTGCCGGAAAAACGCTGGCCGAGTTCGATCACCGACATCGTATACATGCCGTAGGAGAAGGCACCCCAGAAGAAGATGGCGGGCCACTGGAAGGGCGTTCCGAGAACCATGGGCAGGAGCGCGCAGCCGCCTGTCGCGAACAAGGCGCAAAGCACCATCACCGTGCGTGCGCTCAGGCGCTCCGCCAACAGGCCGAGCGGGATCTGCAGGGCAACATTACCGAAGAAGAAGACGGTCAGCAGCGTCGCCAGCTGTTTTTCGTCCAGGCCCATGGATCGGCCATAGGTCGGAAACAAAGCGAGCATGGAGGTTTCGGTCGCGGCAGCCACCCACACTGCGGCGAGCAAGGTCGGTGCGGCGGGCAGAAAGCGCCGGACGGTGCCCTGCTGCTCGTCTTCATGAAACGGTGGCAGCCGTGTCGAAGCCAGCCGCACGAACAATCCGCAGATCAGGAAGGCCGAAAAGCCGAGCGCGAAGGGCAGAATGCCCGACGTGCCGATCACCGCCAACGTCGCGGGACCACTCGCAAAGCCGAGCGAGATGATGGAGGTATAAGCGCCCATGAACCGCCCGCGCTGTTGCGGCGGTGCCAGGGACATCATCCAGACTTCGCTCAGGACATAAAGCGGGATGACGCTCATTCCCAAAAGGAAGCGCAGCGGAAACCACAGCCAAACATTCTGCGTCAGCCCGATCAAGGCAAACAGCGTTGCGCAGAGAAGCGAGCACACGGTGACGGTCATGATGCCGCCCAGCCGCTTGACGATCGCAGGGATCTGCGTGGCGGCGATCATCATGCCCAGCGGCGACATCGCCGCCGACAAGCCGATCATCGTTGGCGACACGCCCTGCCGCCCGAGAATGAAGCTGAGCAGCGGGTAAGACAGCCCCTGCGCAATTGCGAACACCGACACGGTGGCCGTAACAGCGGCAATCGCCAGCCAGGGAACCGGTGTCTTCAAGGCCGGCCCAGGCGCCGCATCGGGTTGCAACATCAGATACAAGCTCCCCTTCTTCGGCCACTCGATAAACACTGAAAAGCAAACGAGCAGGCCCGCGAACGCGACTCGCGCAGCAGCAAGACGTGCCGAATAGCTGGCAGCTATCACGGCTCCCTATGCGCCGCTATCGGCCCAGCGACACGAATGCGCTTTGACAGCAGGCACCGACGAACGTCAGCATGGATTGGAACTTCCGGCCCAACTCCATGCTTCCTGCTGTTCACCCCAGCGGAGACCGGCCATGACCGACACCAACGACAAGATCACGCGCCGAAGCGTT